>NZ_MBQA01000176.1:0-52792 GCF_001709235.1 Pseudoalteromonas sp. BMB | reverse complement strand
GTTCTTATACAGATCTCAGGTAAGTTACTCTTTACTAGACACCGAACTGCCGACGGAAGCGGTAATTACCATAAAAATGGCAAGCCATTGCCAAACAGTCAGCAACTCTCCGAGAATTAAAAAGCCAGCCAACGCCGCAACCGCAGGTTCAACGCTCATTAAAATACTAAACCCTTGTGCGGGCATTTTTCGAAGCGCCACCATTTCTAGGCTATAAGGCAGGGCGCTGGATAATAAACCAATCGCGATACCCAATGGAATAAGTGACCAATCAAGCAGTGCAGCACCTTGTGAAACGATACCAAACGGCACGATAGCAAGGGCCGCAACCGTCATGCCGATTGCCACAGTCACCCCGCCGGAACTTTCATTGCCTGAGCGCTTACCATAGAGAATATATCCCGCCCAACAAGCGCCAGCAACCAAGGCTAAAGCAACACCGACTGGGTCTAAACCATTGACATCACCAAGATCTGGTAACAATAGCAAGATCCCCAAAATAGCAAATGCAACCCACAAATAATCACGTTTCCGTTTAGATGAAAACAGCGCTACGGCGAGCGGCCCGGTAAACTCTAATGCCACACCAATGCCAATAGGGATACGCTCAATGGCATAGTAAAAGGTGATATTCATGCCGCCCAAGCATAGGCCATAAACGATGAGTGGTCGCCAGTTTGTTGGTAAATGACGCCAAGGTTTGAACACCAAGCATAAAATAAGAGCTGAAAATCCAAGGCGATATGCTGTGGTACCCTCGGGCCCCACAAACGGAAATAACTGCTTGGCAATAGAGGCACCGGATTGAATGGTGACCATAGCGCAAAGTAGGCATAAAATCGCAATGACAAAGTCGCGGCTAAGTAGTGGCATTGAGACCCCAATAAGATAAATAACAAGCTTAAAAATGGCGATATAAGGCTAGTCTAATCGTGTCTAAATAATGGCTCAATTACTTTTGTATATTTTATGCCTTTCTTAGCTTTTGAAATGGTTATTTGTTGATTTATTTACTTTTAATTTTCAATGTTTTCTTTTTGTTATCGTTCCAATTTTGTTTACGTACTCAGGTAGGTAAGCCAAGCACTTTCATGTTTTTGCATATTTTTATGCTTTTTCGAGTCTAAGTGCGCGAGCTTATCGCTGTCATTGATAAAAGGGCCTGCTCTACAAATGGTACAGTAATTATCACCCAAGTAGTCAGGCACTTTGAGTTTTTCTTTTATGGCGTGAGCTGGGTTAACAGACCAGTAATAGCTAATACCACTGGTGTCTTTTACGTGCTTATCACGGTCGACATTGCGAATTTGATACTCTGGGAATTGTGAAATCTCAAATCGAGATTGGCCGAGGTAATATTGCTCAAGCCCGGTGATCAGGCTGCCTTCTAGATTCCACTCAATATAGGGCTTTACGTCCTTTGACGTAATGATCCCGAGCTGAGCGCCATCTGGGTCAAGTGCATAAGCCGCAGCGTTTATTAAGTATTCTCGCAGCAATTTCCGATTGAGGCTGTTAACGCTCAAGGTCTGGTTTTGGAAGCTTTCAAACGAATCAAATGCAGGAATGAGAGGAAATTGAAAAATAACTGCATCAAAGGCATGCAGCGGCACTTTTTGCCAACAATGCGCCTCAGTGACATCAAATTGAGTCACTACAGTAACTCCTAAATCATGCAGCTTATCAAATGCATTATCTTGATATTTATGCTTAAGTTCACTTTCACTGTCGTAAACACTGGCAGTAAGATGGGCTGGAGCAAAATGTTTTGCTAATGAATATGAGAAGCTTAAATCGCCGTCACCAACGGTAAGAATACGCCAGTTTTTATCGAGTATCATGTAACAATCTAAATCAGTAAAAGGAGGAGTTTATCAAATCCGGCTATTATCTTGTAGCAATTGGCTCTTTTATTAGTTTAAAGCCAACTAGACAGAATACACCAGCCAAAAACCAAATCCCTCCAGCCACAATTGCAAAACTGGTGGTTTTTTCAGGGAAAACAATGGCTAGCGGCAGTGTAATTGCTCCCCTTACTAAACATAACGTTGAAATAGTAAAGATGGCGGGGCGAAGCATAGGTAATGGTTTGAGCCACTTAAGGGCGGAAAGTGCGTAGGCGGCAGTGGTTAGAAATAATGCGGAGATAAAAACGGTTGCAGTAGGCGCATACCAAGTGCCTGCGATGGCGGAGTCGATAATATCTGCTGGAGCAAGTTGCGCGCGATAGCAACTAGCACCCAAATAAATACATGAAAGATGTGCAACTGCAGTAAAGATAGCAATACCCGCAAATGTTGAAAGGAAAATACAGCCTATTATCCTTTTAGTCTGGTATTGCATTGATTTCCTTTATTTATATCGGAACGGTGTAGGACCATTATTTGTCTATTATAAGCGTTTATAACTCAGCATACCTAAATGAAGAGTTCTCTTTAAGAAGTAGTATACACGTAAAAAAATACAGAGGAATAAGTGCCCAAAATGTATACGAATAGGAAAACTCGCTGCCAAAAGCCGTCATTACACACCCAACTAAAGGCATTGCAATGCCCAGAAAGTAATAAGCTCTGCTTTTATAAAGCCAACCAAATGGAATGAAGTGAGAGCCAAAAAGAATGGCGAAGGCAAAAGGGAACCAATTTGGGACTAATTGAAATACTAAGATTAATACTGGCCAATATAAAAATTGGGCGCATGCTAACACCGTCCCTAAGTTTGATAACGGGGGGTGTTTAGCAAATGGATTGACTTTGAACATTTTTGAGATTAGGAAGGCTATTGGGAATGTACTTCCGGTTGCAAAAATCACCATGACCAAAGCTTGTCTTTGCGGCATAAAATGAATGGCTAAAGTACAAAAGCAAATTACCATTAAACCTGCAAATGGGAATCCTATCCCTTTTTTAGTTAGGTTTATTAATTCATCTCGGTTGTCCATAATATCTCCCTGAGTCAGCCTTTTGCTCTCTCTAGCCATTGGGTATTAACCTTATCGTACCTCTGAAATTCGCTTTCGGTTGCTATGTGTCTGTAAAGAACTTGCTTATCAATGCCCTAGTTGATCGAGTAAGTCCATTACTTCAACGCTGGCATGTTCCATTTGGTTAAGCTGTTTTACTGCGCCTTGAGAATCACCTGCTTTAAACTTTTTCATTGCTTCTACACCAGCTCTATGGACTTCTTTATGCGGAGCTTCTAGGCGTTTAAACGCATTGTGACCACCAAACTTTTGGGCGCCATCGCCACCAAACCACTTACCTAAGCGGCACATCGTATGATCGGCAAAGTCGCTGATATTTTTATGGCTATTGCCAATAATAACGTTGTATACGTCTCCTTTCCAAACGACATGATCGAGCTTTACGGTCTGGATAAAGGTTTGGGTGGTAGAAACTAAAATGGTGTCTTTCATTGAATCACAACAACTTACTATCCCTTCGTATTCATCGTTTAAGTGTCCAATACTGTCAGACAGCGTGATATTAGACGCTTGAATTTCTTCCACGGCACTCACGGTTGTATGAGTCGTATCGATGATCTTTTTGACCAGATCGGAGACTTCGTTGGCGGACTCGTTGGTGTTGGTTGCCAGTGCACGTACCTCATCGGCGACAACCGAAAAGCCACGGCCAGCTTCACCCGCCCGGGCGGCTTCAATAGCAGCATTAAGCGCTAACAGATTCGTTTGATCTGAAATTTTTGAAATCGTCGTAACAAAGGTATTAATGCTATCGGCCATCTGCGATAGTCCAGAAATATTGGTGGTCATTCTGTCCATATTACCGCCGAGCTGCTCCATTCCCGTGAGTATTTTACGCAATGCGGTTTCAGATTTAGAAAAGGCGGAGTTTACTTGCTCAATTGAATGGCTTTCTTCTTCAATACTCATAAAGCTTGCAAGAACGGTTTCGCGGATCCCTTGCACTTGGCTTAACCCAGTCAATGCACACTGCAGTAGTTGATTGTCAGTATTATCATTGAGCGCAGCTTGTGAGCTTACAACTTCTTGTTTTAATGACTCATTTTCAGCAACTAATTGCGCATTCGCATGTTTTAAACTGGCAATCTCTTGTTGCGCGGCTAATAAGGCTTGTTGGGTTTCATTGTTTGTAAATAGTTTTGCAAACACGTTATTTTCCCTTGTAACTTGATATTAACGCAAGCTTAGCAATCATTGGAAAATAGTGCTACTTCTTTAGATTTTAAAAAAGCTATAAGTTTAGAGAAGTTAGCGTAGAATTGTGATTGGATTTTGGTGCGCTGAGCGTCATTGAAATTTAACCAATAAAACAGTGCTGTGATGTTACCCTCTAGCACTAGATCTTAGTGATTTACCGCGTTTATCGCCATACATATGCTCATCGGCTTCGTGGATGATGAGATCAGCTTGTTTAGCTGGGTCAACTTTGACCATTCCAATACTGACGTTAATTTTGTAATCGTGTAATCCTTTTAATAATGCCGCTCTTACTTCATCTGTGTCCGGAAGCACCGCATTAATATAGGCAATAAATTCGTCTCCCCCGATACGAAAGCTGTAGTCTAAGCCAAAGTAATCTTTCATATTCTGCGTAAACTTAATCAAAACCTCGTCGCCAATATGATGGCCATAGTTGTCATTCACCTGCTTGAAATTATCCAAATCGAGGTATAGCAGCCATTGATTATCAAAGCGATGTGTTTGCAAGCCTTCAAAACATGCGCGACGACTGCCTACACCCGTCATTGCATCATGGTTAGCTTCATACCGCATCCGCTCCTCTAACAACCTTCTTCTCTCTACTTCTTTTTTTAGCTCTGTAATGCTGGCTCTTTTATTGGTGATCATGCAGTAAAAACCAAAGCTGATGAGTAAAAAACCGATATTTTTCAAAGAAGTGTCAAAATTAAGTAAGGGAATGGAAAAACCGTCGGTAAAATTATCAATAATATCAAGGAGTAGGCCCGCACAATACACAAGTAGGGCAAGGCGTAAGAACGGATTTGCGATTTCTCTGGTGATCAAATTGAATAAAGTGAAAGAAATACCGAACCAGAACAACTCTTCGTAGCTCTCGTATTCGTAGTGACCAATATAGTACATGTAGCCACCAAAAATGATGATGGCTATCCATATGACTAAGGGAGGTAACGCGCGTTTGATCAAAATACTTTGGCTTCTGGTGCTTCAGTTATCTTTAGTTATAGTTAATTGAGCTTCAGAAGCAAGCCGCTTATGCGTTTAACTCAAGTGCTTGAGCAATCATAAATAGGTGACTAACAAAAACGAGAGAAGTTAGCACCGTTCGCATTTTTTGATAGTCTTTATGATAGTCACCCCAGCGAGACGAACTGCGTTCTATAAAATATACGAGCCAATATGCGATAGCGAGATAGAGAAGCAACCATTGTGGTGCTGCAATACTAAGCAGGGGGTAAGGGATCACGACAATCACGGACAGTATCGCTTGTTTGTAGGTTTGCTCACCTGCACGCCATAAACTTCCCGCCATAAAAGCTAGAATCCCCAGACTGTAAAACTGAAAAGCATGAAGCACGTCACTTGATACACCTGTCATTAGCGTCCACGCGATACAAGCCAAAAAGGGAACGAAGCCAAAGTAACCAAGTTGAATATGATTGAAGTACGGGTGCATAGTCACGCTCTGCTGTAGTTAATTGCTGGGATCATACCGTAATTATCTTATTTTTATACTCTTATGCTGAATTAGTTGATCATTTAAAAGTGAGTTATCGGTTTTTCCGATTACAGTGATTCAAACAATCCATTTTATTTAATCATCACTTCCCCTTATCTTTGTACTCAAGCCAAGGCGAACAGTAATCGCCAACATTATTTTAAACTAAACAACAGTGAGGAAAGCGATGAGCACTTCATTAATCAATACTAAAATTCAACCATTCAACGCAACAGCATACCATGGTGGCGACTTCGTAGAAGTTTCTGAGCAAGACCTACTAGGTAAATGGTCAATCGTATTCTTTTACCCAGCGGACTTCACTTTCGTGTGTCCAACAGAGCTTGGTGATTTAGCTGACTACTATGCACAGCTACAAGAAATGGGTGTTGATGTTTACTCTGTATCGACAGACACGCACTTCACGCATAAAGCATGGCACGATGCGTCAGACACCATTAAGAAAATCCAATTCCCAATGATTGGTGACCCAACAGGCCGTATTACTCGTAACTTCGGTGTGATGATCGAAGAAGAAGGTCTGGCACTTCGCGGTACTTTTGTTATCAACCCAGAGGGCGAAATCAAAGTTATCGAAACGCATGACCTAGGTATTGGTCGCAGTGCTAAAGAGCTAGTACGTAAAGTACAAGCTGCTCAATACATCGCATCTCACGATGGTGAAGTATGTCCAGCTTCTTGGCAGCCAGGTGAAGAAACACTAGCACCTTCACTAGACCTAGTTGGCAAAATCTAATTTGTCAGGGGAGTGCTGCATGCACTCCCATCTCAACCATCAAGATGAATCAAATTCATCGTTTTTGCGAATTTTTACTGTAGTTTCTGCAGAGGGTTACCTTATATGTTAGACAACCAAATTAAAACTCAACTACAAAGCCACTTTAGCTCTCTACAACGTCCGATTGAACTCGTCATTACTGTTGATGACAGTAAAAAATCGCAAGAGCTAAAAGGGTTAGCACAAGACTTAGCGTCATTGAGCGACAAAATTACTTTATCTGAATCAAATGAAGGTGAACGTATCCCACAAATGGTGGTGCGTGGCGTTGAAACAAAGAGCGAAATTACGTTTGCCGGTGTGCCTATGGGACATGAGTTTACCAGCTTGGTACTTGCATTATTGCATTCAGGTGGCCATGCCCCTAAAGCATCGGCAGACGATTTGGAACTGATCAGGAATATAGATAACGCATTGAACTTTGAGGTTTACATCTCACTGAGTTGCCAAACTTGTCCGCAAGTCGTACAGGCCTTGAATCTCATGGCGGCTGTTAACCCAAATATTACCACCACCATGATTGATGGTGCTTTGTTCCAAGAAGAAGTGGAATCGCGCAACATCATGGCCGTGCCAACCGTGTACTTAAATGGTGAGCAATTTAGCCAAGGCGCAGTGAGCTTAAGCGATATTTTATTAAAACTTGATAGTAAAGCTGGTGAAAAACAAGCGGCCTTACTTAACGAGAAAGACGTGTTTGACGTGCTCGTTGTAGGTGGCGGCCCTGCTGGTGCATCAGCTGCAATCTATGCTGCTCGCAAAGGGTTAAATACAGGGGTAGTTGCGGAGCGTTTTGGCGGCCAAGTTGCTGATACTTTGGGCATTGAGAACTTTATCTCAGTGCAAAAAACCGAAGGTCCTAAGCTGGTTGCACAGTTAGAAGAGCATGTTAACCAGTATGGCGTTGATGTGATGAAGAACCAGCGTGCAGCGGCAATTAACAAAGGTGAAATCATTGATATCACGCTTGAAAGCGGTGCGGTATTAAGGGCCAAATCTCTAGTCTTGGCAACAGGTGCACGATGGAGAAGCATGAATGTACCCGGCGAAACCGAGTACAAGGGGAGAGGTGTAGCATATTGCCCGCACTGTGACGGTCCATTATTTAAGGGGAAACCTGTTGCAGTCATTGGTGGCGGTAACTCGGGTATTGAAGCGGCTATCGACTTGGCAAATATCGTTGAACACGTCACGGTATTAGAATTTGCCGATACGCTCAGAGCTGACGAAGTGCTGATCAAAAAGGCGAAAAGCCTTGCTAACGTTACCATTATTAAAAACGCACAAACCACCGAAGTAGTTGGTGACGGCAATAAAGTAACGGGTTTGAACTACACAGATAGAGTGAGCGGTGGATCGCATTCACTACCATTGGCCGGCATTTTTGTACAAATTGGGCTTGTACCAAATACTGAATGGTTAAAGTCGAGTGATGTTGCACTTAGCCGCTTTGGTGAAATCGAAATTGACAGCAAAGGTGCGACAAGTCTAGCTGGCGTTTACGCTGCGGGCGATGCAACCACCACACCATTTAAGCAAATTATCATTGCGATGGGTGGTGGAGCGACAGCAAGCTTAGGTGCTTTTGATTACCTAATTCGGTTAGGACAAGACGACGAGCAAGCTGCTTAATTACTCCCATTACTGGAAAGAATCATTGCAACAATACACCCATGCAATGCTCTCAAGCCACACTTCAACAGTGTGGCTTTTTTTGGCTTAGGTTTCTAAGACTCATCGCTGCGTAAAGCAGCCCCTACTCCAAAGTGTAGTGTTTTCTGTGGGCTTTCTATAAAGCAAAAAAGCTTTGAATTGTCCGTGCTGTCGCCTTTTTGTCGCCAAGCTTTCACTAATTTGGCGTTTTAAACTTCATATTTTTAGGGTATTACTTAATTACGCTAGGGAATAGATATAAGTGTAAAAAATGAAAATTGATGCCGCTTTGATAATCAGGCAAAGGATGCTCAAGGGGTGGACCCAAGAGCAATTAGCTGGTGCTTCTGGTTTAAGCAAAAGAACCATTCAGAGGGTCGAAAGAGAAGCGAGTGCTTCCATGGAAACTCAGAAGGCACTAGCTGCCACTTTTAATTTAGATTATACGAGTCTTACTCTTAAGGAGGCTAGAGTGATGAAAAAATATGAATATAAAACAGTTGAATTACCATTTAAATTGCGCTTTTTTAAATCAGGGACACCAGACGTACAGTCGCTATTAAATGCTGAAGGGCAAAATGGCTGGCAATTAAAACAGGTTGTTATTCCTGCATCTGGCTTTGGTGAATCTGATTCCATGGTTGTTATTTTGGAGCGAGAGACAGCATAACTGAGCTAGTGTCGGCTCGTTTGTTTACCTGTCGCACCATCACTTCAGATCTGGTTACTATCCATGCGTTGTAATGGCGCTGCCGATATAAACTGCTCAAAATGCTCACACCAAATAATAACACTCTGAAACTGGGCCAGATCAACTTGGCGATACTTGGGCAGCACGAACTGCGAAAATTGGTTTATGTTAGCAATTTCCACCATGGTGTGTTTTTGTGCTTTAAAGTCGGCTTCTGTCTCAATAAATGTTTTTGCGAGGTAAAGCCGATAATCAGGCCCCGGAGCTATCTCGCCCACAAATGCAATGTGGTTATCCGTAAAATAAATCTCACCGGTAGCGTAGTGTAATGCGTCTGAATCTTTAAGCTCCTTTTTGAATTGGCCTTTGTATGTTGCGGCTTTACTGATCGCCAGTAATTCTGTGTGGCTAGCCGCCGGAGGTTGCGTCATTATCGGTAAAGTGTACACACCCACAATAAACCCTGTGATAAACACGACAATGAGCAACAGTAACGTAAATAGCGTTCGCAAAATCATTTCCAAGTGAGCAGTAAAGTCAAAGTATAGCCAAATTTTAAGGCTCTAGTAGGAAAATCGACTGCGTAAAAAGGGTTGTTTTTAATTTTTTGATAAGAAAAAAGTGTTTTTATTAAATGTAATTTAGTACCCAATGTAGATAAAACTTTACACAGAGTAGCGCTTTCTGATTGTTAATTATTAGAGAATAAAGTATTTCAATTGTTTTGATTATTATAATAGTCAGAGTAAACAAGTGCTTAGGCCAGAGTTATGGCGTAAAGGTGTTTTTTGATCTAGTTATAAAGTATTGAATGTAATTAATAATATCACCTATTGTTATTGATTTGTGCTTGGGTAAAATGCCTCGAATTCGAGTTGGTGCTCACAATAAAATTAACTTGGATACCTTTTTGTTACAAAAAATGAAGGCGAGCATGCCATGGACGTGCAAGAGCTTATCAGTTGTGAAAAATGACAGCGTTGTTTTTTACTGTCGAAGCACAGTAGCGCGACCAAGATAAGTTGTGTTTATCAACGTGCGAAACCTGGGTGCACAGAACAAGGTTGAATTTCGTGTGGCAAGCATCGATAGACTCTCGCTCATTCTAATCTTAATCGAAGTGGCGGCGGCTACTTCTCTAAAACGAGTAGAAGAAAATGAAAAACTCAATGTTAACAGTCAGTATTGCTGTGGCACTTGGCATGGCAGCATCGAATGCATTTGCACATGGTTACATGGATAGCCCAAAGGCAAGACAAGCTATTTGTGAGGAGCAGGGCGGATTTTGGTGGCCAAAAGATGGAAGCAATATCCCAAACGCAGCATGTCGAGCAGCTTACCTGGCATCTGAGCATGTGCAGTTTATTCAAAAGCATGAGTTTGCAGCGAATGTTCCTGATTATTTTAATTTGCAAGCGGTACAAGCTGTTGTTCCTAACGGACAACTTTGTGCGGGTGGCGACAGAAACAAAGCGGGTATGAATATCGCATCGAGTGAGTGGCAAAGAACTGCGATAACGCCAGATGCTCAAAACCAAATTAAAGTGAGATTTCGCGCTACAACGCCGCACAACCCTAGCTTTTGGCAGTTTTATCTCACCAAACCGGAGGCGGATATTCAGTCAACGCCTCTAGCGTGGCAAGACTTAGAGCTAGTGCAAGAGTATGGCAATGTTGACTTTTTCGTCGCACCAGACGGTAAACGCTATTATGAAATGCAGGTTGCGGTGCCGAGTAAATTTAGCGGAGATGCTATCTTGTATACGCGCTGGCAGCGTGATGATGTTGTAGGTGAAGGCTTTTACAATTGTAGCGACGTCACCATAGTACGAGATACTACACCGACTGAGCCAGTAAGTTGGACGTCTGCTGGCTTTTTTATCAAACAGGGTCAACTGGCCAATGTAGGCGATATGGTATGGCTACGCGTTTTTGATGGTGATGGGCAAGAATTGGTACAAGAAAAACTGTCGATAACACAAAGCAATATCACTCATTGGGCAGCGCAATTTGCTAGCACACTTAATAATAATCATGCGAATACGTTACAAATTGGCGTACAACAAAGTGACGGCAATATTGTATTTGATGCTGCGCAACTCGCTGCTAATCAGCTATTTGTTAGTGTTCCCCAGTACACTTTTAACCTTTCAATTTTAGCTAAGCCACAAAACCGTGCCCCTGTGGTTCATACCCCCGCCAATATCACGCTAAAAGAAGGCTCAAGCACATCACTTCATGTTCATGCGTTTGATGATGACAAAGATCCACTCACCTTTGCATGGCAGATCCCTGCACCACTGAGCTATAGCGGTAGCGGTGCAACTATCACGTTGGCTGCGCCTGAGGTTCAGCAAAATACCGACTATCAGGGGCAAGTAACCGTTTCTGATGGCACGTTTGAACAAACCGTTAGCTTTACCATCACAGTGACTGACCAAACCGCACCACCAAATGGTGATACGTGGCGTGCCGATCAAGTTTATACCGCTGGTGATACCGCAGTGTATCAGGGCAAAAGCTATCGTGCTAAATGGTGGGTAAAAGGTCAGCAGCCCGATCAAAGTGATGCGTGGGAGCTGGTCGACAAGTCCGATGCAAGTAACACATGGAATGCCAATAAGGCATATACAGGCGGCGACAGAGTAAGTTATCAAGGCGTTGAATATCAAGCGCGCTGGTGGACCAAAGGTCAGCAACCAGACAAGCACTCAGTGTGGAAAAAATTATAATAAAACGAGGAAGTATCAATGTTTAAATTACTCTCATCATCTCTTGCTGTCGCGGCAGCTATTGCGTCAAGTGCCGTACAAGCCGCGCCGTCAACACCGAGCATCACCTGGAAGCCGCAAAGCTATTCATTTGTTGATGTAAACATCTATGGCCGCGGTTCATACAAACAGTTAATTCAAGCCAAAGAGGTGGTTGATATTGAGATTGAATGGAACGCTTGGTCTGGCAAGGGCGGCGACCACTATAAGGTGTTTTTTGATGATAATTTGGTCAGCGAAGGGGCGCTTGCCGCAGGCACCAAATCGGGCGTGATCCGCTTCCCTTACACGCGTTCAGGCCGTCATCAGTTAACTATCCAACTTTGCGATGCCACTGGATGCGCCACATCAGCGGCAAAGCCGATTGTAATCGCGGATACCGACGGTGGGCATTTAGCGCCACTGAAACTCAATGTAAACCCCAACAATAAGCAGTTTAATACTGATCCAAACAAAGTGGTTGGCGCTTATTTTGTGGAGTGGGGTATTTATGGTCGTCAATTTGATGTGACCCAAATTCCAGCGGATAACCTGACACACTTGCTTTATGGTTTTATTCCAATTTGTGGACCGAATGAGTCTCTCGGTGAAATCGAAAATGGCAATAGCCTACGCGCGCTGAAGTTAGCCTGCGGTGGCTCTAATGATTATGAAGTGGTGATCCACGACCCATGGGCAGCGGTACAGAAGGCGCTACCGGGAGTTGATAGCAAAGATCCTATCCGTGGTACCTACGCGCAATTAATGGCATTGAAACAGCGTAACCCAGACTTAAAAATCTTACCGTCAGTGGGTGGCTGGACGCTATCGGATCCTTTCTTTGATTTTGATAACAAAGCCAACCGCGACACCTTTGTAAATTCAATGCGTGAATTCCTCACTACTTGGAAGTTCTATGACGGTATTGATATTGACTGGGAGTTCCCTGGTGGAGATGGTGCGAATCCAAACCTTGGTTCAGCCAACGATGGTGAAGTGTATATCACTTTAATGAAAGAACTGCGCGCCATGCTAGATGAGCTTGAAGCGCAAACAGGCCGAGAATACGAATTGACCTCAGCAATTGGTACAGGTTGGGACAAAATCGAAGACGTAGATTACCAGCGTGCTGCCGAGTATATGGACTATATCTTTGCCATGACGTATGACTTCCACGGTGGTTGGAACAATGTCACGGGGCACCAAACTGGGATCTATTGTGGTTCGCATTTAAGCAATGAAGCCTGTAATGGCAGTGGTGTCGATGAAATTGGCAAGCCACATAAAGGCCCAGCTTATACGATGGATAACGCTATCCAGCTGTTACTGGCTCAAGGCGTACCTAGTGAAAAGCTAGTTGTTGGCGCGGCCATGTATGGTCGTGGCTGGGAAGGGGTGTATCCACAAAACGCAGCCGTTGCAGGCAACCCAATGACGGCACCTGCGAATGGCAAGTTGAAAGGTACAACCGCACAGGGTGTCTGTGAAGCAGGCGTTATTGATTATAAAGGCTTGAAAAAGTACATGATTGGTGATAACGAGCAAGGCTTGAATGGATTTAAAGTGGGTTACGATGAACAAGCACAGGCCGCGTACGTTTGGAATAAGAGTAAAGGCACATTGGTAACCTACGACAGCCCACGCTCAGTTCGTGCCAAAGGCCAATACATTCTTCAGCATAACCTTGGCGGTATATTTGCGTGGGAAATTGATGCAGACAACGGTGACATTCTCAATGCCATGCATGAAGGTTTAGCGGGAGATATGCCACCGCCGCCTGTTAATAAAGCACCAACGGTGACACTTGCGAGTGAAGTAAACGTAGTGGCAGGGGGATCAGTGCAAGTGGAGGCAACAGCCACTGACCCTGAAGGTAAAGCGCTTTCTTATACTTGGTCAGGTGATGCGGCGTTAACGTTAACGACCGAGCAAAGCCGCGTCACCATTGCGACACCTAGCGTGACGCAAGACGCTGTATACACGGTAATGCTTGCAGTAACGGACGGTAAACATACGGTCAATCGTCAGCTCAAAGTAAATGTGAAAGCGGCGGTTGCTGAGAATAAAGCCCCAGAAGTTGCAGGTATTAGAGATGTGGTACTTGATGAAGGTCAGCAAGTAACGCTTAGCGTGACTGCCAGTGATCCTGAAGGAAAGCCGCTTAGTTATACTTGGAATATTCCCGGCCATACTGTGGTTGGCAATGGTGCTAGTGTAACGCTTACCGCATCTCAGGTAGAAAAGACGCAACACAGTACAGGTAAAGTGACGGTGAGCGATGGCGTAAATGAAGTAACACGCACATTTAACATCACAGTGAACGATACCACCTCGACGGACCCTGTTGAGCCACCGACTGAGCCGGGTAAAACTACGTGGGATGTAAATGCCGTTTATGTTGGTGGTAATGTGGTTTGGTTCCAAGGGGTGCAATACAAAGCTCGTTGGTGGACGCGCGGAGCCGTGCCAAGTAAAGGCGGTGTGTGGCAAGAAATCATTCCTGATGACGGTACAGTTCGAGCGTGGCGTAGCGACTTAGTATACACAGGTGGCGATAAAGTCACTTTCTCGGGCGAGACATATCAGGCGCGCTGGTGGACTCGTGGTCAGCAACCAGACACTAACTCTGTGTGGCGTAAGCTTTAATGTAAAGTCCCTCTTACAAATCACTGGCAGATATTGCTGCCAGTGAGATCAAGTTTTCAATGAGTTACACCATATAACACTAAGCAGAATGTTACATTAACTGCTGTGGTTTAATTTCAATATTGGCGCTATCAGAGCTTACCCATACTTCGCCATCTTGAATGGTAATAGTAAGCTTAATACTACGATCCGCTAACTGAGCTAATGCCTGAGTCGCACTATAATCCAAGCTGAAAATACTCAGATTTTTAAAGTCGTATAATTTAGGCTGATGTTTTTGCCACCAAATAGCTTGATTATTTTCACCATAGGTGTAAAGGATCACTTGCTTTGATTTATTGCACGCTTTTTTAAGGCGCTTTTCATCAGGCAGTCCTAGTTCAACCCAAAGCTCAATCTCTTCGCTGTAATTTTTAACCCATAGTTCAGGTTCATCGTCAGCGCATAAGCCTTTGGTAAACTCAAGTCCCTCACACGCATTTAGTGCATAAGCAAGTAGCCTGATCATTAACCGTTGTTCGTTTTCAGAAGGGTGTTGAGCTAACGTTAAATTAAAGTCTTGGTAAACATGTCTGTCCATATCACTGAGTGATAGTTGGGCTTTGATAATAGTAGATTTGAGCGCCATAAATTTGCTTAAAAAATTTTTGCGCCAGTATAGCGGGTTGAGATAACAATTTACAGAATGTGATTGTGGAAATGAAACACAGCCTCGCAATGAGACTGTGCTTATTTGAATTGCTTAACGCCCTAGCAGCTAATTGCAGTTATTTGAGATATCCAAATATAGGGCAAAGACTCTTTTAGTTTGCTTACTTGAGCACAGTCGATATTTGGGTTTCCATATATACTTAAATACTTCAGATTGGTCAAATTGAATAGCGGCGACAGATCTGAAATGTTGGTATAGTTCAACTTTAAGCGGGTAAGTTCGGTGTAATCTTTAAGTGAACCATAGTTTGTCAGCTTGGTATTATCCAAGTCCAAATAAGTTAAGGTAGTAGGCAAGCCAAAAAGCGCGAAGTCATATACGGTTTGGCTATTTGTATTTAACTCAAAGGAGGTCAATGATTGAGGCAGTGTAGCTTTAGCCGTTAGTTCACCCGTGAGGCTATAGATATCTAGACTCTGTAAGGTGTGGAGCTGAGCTAAGCTAGGATCACGTAACAACGAACTGTCAACTGAGCCACTTAGTGTTAAAGCCTTAATTGCTTCAAACTGTGTAATTCCATTTAATGATTCAATTGCTGAGCCATCGCAAGAGAGTGAGGTATTACGGACAGCATCTTGATACCTCTGATCTACAATACACTGTTTAAGTGCCGCATCTGTAATTAAGCTCAAATCGACCGGCTTCATAATACAGTTAGAGTTAGAAAGATTTGTTGTTACACCATCGAGAGATTTTAATAGCTCCTGATCATTACAATAAATGGCACTACTTTTTATTTCAAGTCTTTCCAGAGTGTTTAAACTGGCAAGCATGTCAGCTCTAAAAAACTCGGAAAAGTTGCCTAATGTTAATGACTTAAGTTTAGTTAATGATGCTACCTCTGAGATATCAGTCGCCTGAGAATAGTCAATAAAGAGAGTTTCTAAGTTTTCAAATTGAGATACATGGGTGATATCTTCTAGTTCTGTAAAGCCGCCGAGCTTTAACGATTTCAGGCTCGTGTTTATACCTAAAGAGTCAAGAGTTGTGATTTTTGTTTCATTACTATAATGGTATTCTTTTAATAACTCAGCTGATTCGAGCGCAGGAAAGTTAGCCAAGTTGACCATGTTTGAATATCGGTTACTTTTTACGTTTAATGTCTTTAAGTTCGGTAACGTTGCCTCATTTGAAGCCTCAAATAAACTAACTTCTAGGTTAAGTGTTTCTAATGCTTGCATTTTACTTAACGTATCTAGTGCAAAGTTTGAGTAATCGCTGTCGACGGTGAGGTTGCGCATATTTTCAAGCTCAGATAATGCGCTAAAATCCGCGCTACTATCCAATTCATGAATGTACAATTCGGTTAGGCTTGGTGTGAAACTTAGCCAGCCTAGATCATTAACGTTACGTAACTGATCGAGCTTCAATGATGTTAACTTCTGCATCGCTTGTAAAAAGCTAAGAGAAGAAAGGTTTAACCTCTCCAAAGACAAGGATTGAAGTTCCTTAAAAGTTGATAGCTCGCCGGCGTTATCAACGCTCAAATTGTTTAATGACAAAGATGTCAGCTTCGTATTACCACTGATGTCCGCGATATCAAACTCAGCATCACTATAATAACGACTAAGGCTTAGTTTTTCCAACTCACTAAACTTTTCTAAGAATGAGAAATCTTCAATCTGCGTTCTGTTGAGTACGAGTGTTGTCAGATTTGTTTTAGCTTCTATTGCCGTTGAGTCAGCGGCTTCGATATTATTAAGTGTTAATGCTGTGAGGTTAGGTATAGAGTTTAAAAATGACAGTGAGTCCAGATCTTGTATATATGTCAAAGATAAACTTTGCAAGTTACTAAAGCGTTTTAGAGTATTTTTATCATCAATGTTTAGAGTACGTAGAGCCAAACGAGTGAGCTTATCACTTGGAAGTTGACTAAGCTTTATAGTTTCATATTGGTTACTTTCGTTGTCTATTTCAAGCGTATGAAGCTGTGCAAAGCCTGATAAATCTAACAAAGAAAAATCTAGGCGCTTACTATAATTATTACTTTCTTGGGCTTCAACAATAGACAACGACTCAAGTGTATTGAGCT
Organism: Pseudoalteromonas sp. BMB; assembly: GCF_001709235.1. Lineage (NCBI taxonomy): Bacteria > Pseudomonadati > Pseudomonadota > Gammaproteobacteria > Alteromonadales > Pseudoalteromonadaceae > Pseudoalteromonas > Pseudoalteromonas sp. BMB. The sequence continues at coordinate 35,828 of NZ_MBQA01000176.1, read as the reverse complement.
TACTAATTTGTTCTAAATGTGCATCATTATTTGAGCTGTGCTCAGCTGCGGCAAACGCGTTATCGAGCTTTAACGCGGTGAGCGTAGAAATTTGAGCTAACTCTTCGAGATTATCCAATTCTGCGTTTTTAATAGACACCCTAGATAAACCACTAATACCAGAGAGCCCTGCTAATGTTGCAATTGGGTAGTCTGTACAGTCAACAACTGAAATACCTACGTCTTGATGTGTATCTGATAAACATTGCGCTAGCGCTGCGTCTGAAATCGTTAAGCTTGAAAGTGGAGCGTAAGCATTTAGGTTGACAGTTAATTCTTGTGAGCTTGCGCTTCCTTTATCGTCTGTCGCAGTTAACTTAAAAGTTAACGTGGTCGCTTCATTGATGTCAGGTGCACGAAATTCGAGCGTTTCATTATTATTGTTAATCAATTCGACTGTTGTTCCAGCCGTTTGCTCCCAAAGTAACGTTTCAATCGCACCATCTTCATCTGTTACAGTCGCAACAGCTGTGATTGAGTCTCTTTCCATTGCAGTAATTGGTGCTATAGTCGCAATTACTGGTGCTTTATTTGTTGATGTGACTGGTGTATCGCCTTTGTCACCGCCACTACCGCCGCAAGCTGCTAAAGTGGAGGTGAGTAATGAGGCTACGATTCCTTTGTATATAGCGCTTTTAATCATCTTGATATCTTATTTTATTGAATAATCATTGGGCGTGGGAGTGTACGTTATTTAGAAACTAGTTTCCAATAATTACACTCACAAATAAGTAGGTCTTTTTTGATTATCATGTGGATAATTATTAAATAGATATATTACAGAGACCTGTGAAACTTAGCGTTGGCTAAATTTTTATCGCTACTAGTTGGCATTCCTGAAGATGTGCGAATAAGTCGTCGATCTCCGATGAGAATAGTGTTTATTATTTTTGAATCGGCAGGCTTTATCTCTCGATCGGCCTATGTCAAAGTGCCATGAAGCGCACTGACTGAAGGCTATAAAATTAGGTTAGGTATATGGATAAGCTAAAAGCAATTACGGTATTTAGGCGCGTTGTCGAGCTTGGAAGCTTTAGCGCGGCGGCCGATGATTTGTCGTTATCAAAGGCCGCGATAAGTAAAAATATCAATGAACTTGAGGCGTATTTAAAAAGCCCTCTTATTTATAGAACCACGCGTAAGATGCATGTAACTGAGAGCGGACAACAATACTATGACCACGTCAGGACTATTTTGGATGAATGGGTTAGTGCTGATCTTTCTATCATAGAGTCTTCGCAGCAACTTTCAGGGCTTTTAAGGATCAATATTCCAATGTCGGTAAGCATATTAATGTTAAATCCAGCCATTTGTGAATTTATGAAACAGTACCCCGAAATATCGGTAGAAGTCGTCATGAACGATCAGTATATCGACTTGGTCGAACAAGGGATTGATATCGCAATACGTGGAGGACAAGCACTAACAGACTCCACGCTTAGGTCCAGAAAACTAACTACTATGGATCGCGTTCTTTGCGCTTCTCCATCGTACTTAACACAATATGGTACACCTACAACTCCTCAACAGCTGATATTGCATAATTGCTTGGTTTATAGTCTATCTTCTTCAGCAACTCGGTGGACATTTTCGCGAGAGGACGACACGCAAGTTGTCAATATCCAAAAGAGCAATTATTCCGTTAATAACGGTTTGGCTTTAAAACAAGCCGCATTAGCTGGGCTTGGAATCATGATCCTTCCAGAAGTGTTTGTTGCAAAAGAAATAAACTCTGGTGAATTACTACCGTTGTTACCGGATTGGAAAATTAGTCCCCATGCGCTCTACGCGGTTTATCCCTATCATAAAGCGCAGTCACAAAAAGTGCGTGTATTCATTGATTTCTTAACTTCCTACTTAAAATATGAATGACTCAGATATTTAGTCTAAACGCCACATAGTATGCGCGTACGCTGCTGTTTTATTGTTTACTCTCAGTGTTTAATTTGTTTACTGTAACTATGTTTTTCTACTCATAATTAATATTTAGACTTGGAAAATAGGCTTGACAGTGATGGTTTTGCCTTACTTGTCTAATTGTTTGAGGAGAAATTAATATGAAGAAGTTTTCTAATTTGGTGCTTGTTGCGCTTGTTTCGGTATTGCCCCTATCAAGCGGTATCGCCAATGCCACCCAGAGCGAAGGGCAGCTTATATTGTCGTATAGTGATGGCAGAGCTGAGTCAAAGGGGATTGCGCAGGTAAATAAAGTATTACGCCGTGTTGGGGTGAGGGTGAGCACCGTGAATATTCCAGAAGAGGCTCGGCCGATTCTGGAGGTGTCCAAGAAAAGAGCGATTAACGAACAAGAAAGCATGCAGTTACTGTCGTTATTTTCATTACACAGAGGCGAGCTACTAAACGAAATCAAGCAAGCAGGGCGTCAACCGGAAATGCATCGTGGTGGATTCTTATCTACTTCAGAGATAGGCGTTGCACCTTATCCTAAGATATACGACATGAAAGCGATGAGCAGCGAAGTTAAGTTCTATCTACAAGAAAAGTTTGGGAAACTACATGTCAATAGCGCCGAAAATGGCGTTGGCATCGATGAAGTGATGACGATTGTATCAGGTGGTCCATGGACCTGGTTCTTTTTACTACCAGATAACGTGATCGGTAAGCTAACGTTAGGACAGGTAAGTAATCACAGTAACGCATGGCGTATTAGCTACCCGGGACTTGTTCCACACGGAGGCTTTTTGGACTCTGAATATGGCTTAGTAGTGGCCTACGCGCACGGACCAAAAAATTTCGTTATGCGATATGAAGATCCGAGTGTGGAGGGTGCTGAGCTATTAGGCACTAATACATGGATTGATTTTACGTCTGAGACGCCAACATTATTAGATTAAGAATATCTCAGCGGTTCCACAGCGCTTTTTGAGGTGACGCTTAATTGCGACATAGAAGAAGCGAGGCTATATAGCCTCATTGGTTGGAGAATAGAGTGGTAAGGACAACGGGTTAAGGGCGTGTGCTAGCGCGCTCCTTTTCCTGAAGTTGGTTCGCCTAATCAACGTTTGCGATTGCAGATTCTATGCGATTTTCACAAAGGGTAGTGCCGGGCAGTGTCGCACAGTATTCGCCAGCTTGCTCGAGTCCGATGCGCTGCGTATTGCGGGCAGAAATACGAGCTGTAAGCTGTTCGATTTCAAGCGGGTCTTCAGACACAGCTTTAAATGCACTCAACCTTTCTATTTCGTCATAAACTAAATCTTGATAACTTCTGAGTCTGGCGGACAGTGCAATATAGCGGTTAGATAGTGCGGTGTGACCAGCATAGGCGAGGTCATAATGGCCAGAATCTTCATAGCTTTCGACTTCGTACTTTAAAACGTTTAAATGTTCGTCTTTAAGGTCGTCGACATACTCTCCACCGTCTAGTAAGTAGCTAAATAAATTGTCAGCGTATGTAATACAGGGAGTTAGATTATCGGTTTTGCAGTGTATGGTGCCATTTTTACTGAGTCTAGCGAGTTCTGGCGTCATCCCCCCATCGGTATTCACCTGAATCGTATAGACGGCATCTTTGGTTGCCTCTTGAAATACTTTGGTTTTAGTAAAAGTTTTACTGAAAAAAAGAAATTTCACTTTGATTTTGGTCTGAAACCATTCGTATTTTGTGCGATCTTTAAAATGGAGCTTAGCGGTAACATAGATACGAGAACCAAGTTTGATATTGTGGATGAAGCTGTCACCACAGCGGTTTCTGACCTGAGTCGGATCTGTACTGAGTAGCTCGACAAAAGCGGGTTTGGTGGTTCGATTTTCAAAGTTATAACTTCCTTTTTCATAGGTTAACTCGACCGCTGAGGCAGCTGAATTTCTATTTTTGGTTACTTTCCTGCGCATGGAAAACTTGGCTGAGCCACCAAAAATAACTAAGTTGATACCAGCCTTTACACTACCTGTAATGGTATTGATCATGGTGTCGGAGTCAAAATCGCCACGATAAGCCAAGTCGCCCATGCTACCACCCTGAAATTGCCACTGACCATCGAGGCACGATTCAAGCGGTATGCCTAATTCCTGTTCAAATCCCTGTCCGAGTTTTTCATGCTCAGTATTTAAAGAGTAATAGGTATGTGCATTTGCATAAAAGCTTAACAGGCCACAGAGCACTATTAATATGGTTCTTAAGTGCATACATAAATTCCTGTAGATGGTTTACTGTGGGAGAGGCGAACAAGTAATAATTCAATGTTCGAATGTTTATTACTTGCCACGCCTCAATTGAACTAATTGAGTCTTAGCGTTTTTACTGCTCACTAATTTTCAAAAGCGGTTCCATAGGTTGGTAGGGCTGATTTACATGGTAGCCAAACCATCACGCCCGCAGCAGGGTCATTTGCATCAACAAAGGAAGGCGCCCAGCCCAACTGTCTAAACCCAAGTGATACATGATTTTCTTCAACCCCAAAGTTTGCTGTTGCTTCTCGGGCATTTTCACATTTGAAGTATTGCGTCATGTTATCAGCTGGTATATTCAGATCGGCAAGCGTGTAGTTTTGTATGCAGCCGACGCCACTACCACTACAGGTATTTAGGTAATCGTTCCACGCATCTGTACAAGCTGTACCATAAGGATTATCGCGACAAACTCGAGCATATTGCTCATAAATCCATGCATTGTTGTAAGCGGCTTCTTGTACGCCTTCTGCTTTTTGACGTTGTACATCCGTCATCCAACTGGCGTATTGCGCAAGTACACCACGCGCACGGTGTTCATGATTAACCGACTTTTTGAATTGATCTTCAAGCCATAAAGTACGGTAAGTGGTTTCAAAGCGAATATCTTTATTACCTGAATCTAAACGACGTACATCTTGTGAGCTGATCTCGTAAGGCGTTGCCTTGTAGCGCACTACGTTGTAATCAGATAGCGCATTAAACTGATTACCAAAGTCGTTCTTCGCATAGTTCACCGCTTGCTCAAATAAAGTAAAGCAAGGCTCGTAGTTATCGAGCGAACAAGTGATAATATTGTTAGGGATTATGCTGAGAAGCTGTTTAGGATCACCGCCTTTTTGTAAGGCTCTGACGGTAATGCGCACACTTTTCTTTAGGTCCTCGTCGATATAATTAAGCTTACCATCGACGCTAATACCGATATTACCAGCACCGTAACTTACCCCTAAGTAACCGCCAATTTCACTTTTGTGCTGCTCACTTAAGTATTCAATTTTCATGTTAATGAGTAGCTGTGCACCGTATTCAATCTCACTGATAAATCCATCGCCTGCCATGCTCATTAGTTTACTTTGGTATTCATTCGCTAGCGTATTACCTGACGGGGTCAAGGTGTAACCAATGTTGGCATCCACTGGCATAAGTACACGCTTTTTCGGTGTTAATGATGCTTGGAAAGTATAAGTATTAGAAAACTCAGTCGAGGACATTTCCTTGGCTAAGTGACCGCCAGCTTTCACACGAATGACTGGAAAACCAACATCAACATCAACATTACCGTTGAGTTGACGGAGCACTTCGTCATAGCTGCCATTGTTTACTAGTTCAAATTGCACTCGGGTATTACCGAGAGTCTCAACTGTTTCCCCTGCGACAGTTTGAACATTCAAAAAGCGTTTTTGGTCGCTGTTATAAGCCGTACCTAGTACAATGTGATCGTTCATCAATCCAGGGATTTCGCTTTGAAAGGTATTCACATTTAGTGCTTTTTGCATTAATTCCGCTTCGTTCACAAAATTGGAATCTGCGAATGCGAAAGGTGTAGTGCCGGCAATAAGTGCCGCGATAGTCTGTTTGTATAAGTTCATGTTGCCACCTATTACTTCACGTAAAGGAGGTAATCTTCTACCTCTCCGGAGTCTACTTCTTTACATGCGTCATTGCTGCCACCCAAGTAATCCATGGTAACGCGCATTTTCGTCATGCCCTTTTTAGCGCCCGTTGGCGGTGTAATTTCTACCTGAACGGCTTGTTCTGAAACACCTGCAAATAAGGTTTCTTTTGTATCGTTAAAATCACCATCTTGGTTCCAGTCTATAAACACATGCCAAGTTTCCGGGTATGTTTCTGCACTACTAAATCCTGGGGTTAACGTTAACTGGTAGCTTCTATCGGCATATATTTTCGCAGTATCACCAACATAGTTACTGTAAAAGGTGTTGCTACTGGTGTTTTCAAGATTAGAAAATTTGACTGATTGGATAAACTCATAGGCACGTTCACGAGACTTAGTGGTGCAGTAGTTCGGCATTGCAGGTGTAACCATCACCGCGCTTATGCGATAATCTGATGGGATCTGCAAACAAGAAGTCGTTGGTGATTTACCCGCAAACCAGTTCTTTGGATTCGCATTGTCTTCATCTCCAAAGGTAAGGTATTTTGCATCGGTCCTGAGGGTACTATTTTTGTATAGCATTACTTTTTTAAGATTTGCTATTTTCTCATCATTTGGAATGGGAGTTGTGGGATCAAAGATATTATCAGAGACTTCAACCAATAACCCTGGGTAGCACTTTTCCAACCATTGAAAGCGTCCTAACGCTTGCTGTGGCGTAAGTACATCTCGAGATTCAAATAAAGTCGTATTTGCCTGCGCTGATGGTGCTATTGTGGCAGCGAATGAGGCAATTAAACTGCTGGTTAGCATGACTTTTAACATAGTCTTATTCCTTATAATTCTAGCCATTTACGGTCATACTGATGAACGCGGCCACGAGTCTGTAGCTCTCTATCGCGACAGTAATTACCAATTGGATTACGCTTACAATAATCAACGGCGTCTGCCAGAATAAATGAGTTAAAGAGTGCATTATCGCGAATGGTCTCTAATGCAGTTCGATGTGAGTTATTCAGCTCACTGGCGTAGTAATTGAGTAGGTTATCGGCACGACGATTGTCGAGAATTGCCTGGACCCAATCATCACTCATGTTTTTTAATGCCAATTTAGTCAAGATGCTTTTGGCTGGATAGACATCATCAGGTACTAAGGGAGATAGGCTTGGTCCTGAGTCGGTATAACTTTGTGTTAAGACTCGACCAACGTTGTATTTATCTAAGGTATCAAACTGAGTGACGTAGTTAGTTTTGATGTAATCGATGCTGTTTTTAAACACATCAAAGCATGGTGTTGGGTTTTCCATCGTGCAGTTGACGAGCTGATTAGGGATCACCTTCAATAGTTCAGTTGGATCACCACCAAGTTGCAGCGCAGAAACGGTAATTTTGATGTTACGCTTCACATCTTCGTCTACTTTTTGCAGTTTACCACTGACACTGACCTTACCCGCCCAGTCAACACCAAGCTGACCACCCCATTTGACTTTGTCTTCGTCATTTTTATATTGGAACTTGAGATTGATCATGACTTGAGAGCCGTACTCAATCGCTGATACAAACTCATTACCAATATTATTGAATTTATCTCCAGGGTTAGCATTGACCAAATCAAGCGCCGCTTGTGTTGGCTTAAATCCTGTCTGAGGATCCGCAACTAACAGCCGTTTTTTCGGTTTCAAAGAGAGAAATAGGGTGTAAGTGCCGGTGTAGTTATCTGCGGCATTTTGTTTTGCGTAGCTTGCGCCAACGCCAACTTTTATGACTGGAACATCAAGTGCAGCGCCTAAGTTACCATCTAGCATGCTAGATAGTTGGCTATAGCTCATATCTACACCGACTACAAAATCCATTTCGGTATTGCCATAGGTTTCGTCAACTCGGCCAAGCACACTTTGCAGTGCATAAAAACCTTCTTTTTCACTATGGTAAGCAGTACCGAGTGTCACTGAGTCTAAATCAGAGTTATTTGCTTGGGTAGTGAACTCAGGATTAGCAATTTGATCAGCAGTAGCTGAAAAACTGCAGGCAAAAAGTCCCACTACCCCCATGGCACGTGCCAATGGAGAATGTATAAATTTCATGTTGAATTCCTTACTGAGAAGTATGGCCCCTCAATCGGAGAGGCCAGATGCAGCGATTAGTTCAGGCTGTTGATGTAGTCTGTTTTCCACTTTTCAGGAAGGCGTTGGAGAATCTCTTCTTCAGACATGCGTACGTCCTGATCTTTGTAGTTGAACTCATCTTGTGTAGCAAGATCGCCTACCGCCATACCATTGGCAAACATGGCAAAGTTACGTGACTCAGCTAGTTTAGAATCTGCTGTTGGAGCAAGTTTTAGGTTATAAATCTTGTCGCGATACTTCTCTTTAGTCACGCTTGTTACCAGCACCGACCCATTCTCAGTTAAGATACGGTCGCCAACTTTAAGTTCTTTCGCCCAAATAATCCCTTTATTTGACGTCGAAATTGGGTGAGTCTCAGTAGTTAAGATATCAGAGCCATCAGCGCCTTTTACGCGATACATCTTGATAGCTTCAATCCCAACCGACACATCAATAACTTGCATTGGTTCTTTAACTTGGGTATTCGAAGCAAGTGCACCTAATACCAAATCGCCTTTTGCTATGTCTTCAATGGCAAGTTGTTTGCCATCGGCCATGGTGATCATTGTGCCTGTAGCTAGACAGCTGTAACCTAGCTTCATCATAGGTAATACTTCACTATAGAAGTTACCAAAACGCGTTGCTGTTTCTGACGTTAGTGAAACTTGGAATGCAACGGCACCACCACGTCCTTTCTTAAAGTACGGATAACCTTTAACAGCAAAGGTCATATACCAGTTTGCTTCAGCGATGTTTGAGAACAGTTTGGCATTACCAAAACGGCCCTCAGAACGTGGAATATTCCAACGGATAATCGACTCTTGGTTTACTGTATCAACTTCGAACTCCAAGTAATCGGAAAATTGCTTAACCGCGTTTTCGAGCCCTTTATAGCTTTGCTTTGTCGCGCCGCCATAGATACCTTCTTGTAGATAGATATTCGTTGGTTCATCTATACCGTTTGGCAAATCGCCTACAGTTGGATAGATTTCAGTGATCTCGTGAGGAACACGTAACTCGCCGTTGAATGGGATATTTACATCGGTAATTTCATTCGGTTCACGGTATTGATCTGCTGCGTAATCACAGTCAGTATGACTACGGTTTAAACAGATTTTAATAACCGCGTCGTTGTTTTTATCGATTGGCGCAGTCGCATTATATTTCGGACGTGTATCCAAAGATGAGCTGATCCCTACGTTAAGTGCAGAAGCCTCACCTTTTGCTGCTGGTGCAGCAGAGCCATACAGCGCTTCAAAGTGCTCCCATGAGAATGGGTATTCAGTGTACTTCATCGTCGTACTGATAGTGCCATCTTCTTGCTCTAGTTCAACGTATGAACTTGCGTAAATGGTATCTAGGTTGGGAAAGTTTGCTTTCAATGACTTCAGTGAAATAGTCGAAGTTGCAAGTGTGTCTTTACCATCTAATACATTAAATGTAGAACCTAAAGGCGCAAGCTGATTACCATTTGCATCTTCTAACAACAAGTCGATGTAGGTCGCTTTTGTACCACCAAAGCGTGAGCTTTTTGCACGTACAATGAGATAAGGTTCGTTTGTATCAGACGAAATAGCTAAGTTCATATCCAAGAAGAAATGTGCTTCTTTAATAATATCCACTTCAGTTTCACTAACTGGCGGCACTTCAGAGGTGGTCATATTCATTTTGGCTGATAAGTGCTGTCCTTTTGCTACATCTAGCGTTTTGTGTAGCTGTGGGAACTCGCTCTCAATACGGTTTGCTTTTATTAAGCGTGACTTCGCCAATTGATAGTGCTGCGGATTGGACATATCGAGTTTACGGATCCCGAATTGGTCTGGCTGAGTTACTGCGATACCCTGGGTTGCAGCAGGACCAGACTTCTGTTTCGACGCCGTGGTAGTCGGTTGTTCATTAACACTGTTGCTAGCAGCAACCGCATTGCTGACTGCTAACGCGATTGCAAGCGGCATGAGCACCTTTTTGTTTAGTTTTTTCATTTTATTTTCCTTAATTCTTATAGATTTCTACAAGGTAGTCTTCAATTTCTCCGCTCCCCGAGGTCGCGGCACTGCTATAGTCAGAGCAAGGATCGATACTATTTACTCTGCTAAATCCGTAATACTGCAAAATTCTCATTCGAGTCGTTGTGACAGGTTGTGACAGCTTATTGCTTGGAATGCTAAATTCCCCCTCAACATAGCCTTTACCGTAGTCTTGGTTAGTTTGGTCAAAATCCATGACCAGCAACTCTGATTTGTTGTTTCTCCAATCGCCATCGCCAAATTGACCGTCGCCGTTTAAATCTATCCAGATGTGGTAGTTTTCAGCGAAGGCTTCATTGCCTGCATAACCTGCCTCAATACGATAAGTATTATTCTGTGTGGCATAGAGCTTGATTGGATTGTTAGGATTAACGACACCAGGTTGCTGTGCATTGCTAAATGGACCATCTTGATTGAAAGTCACGTTACTGATGTGTTCATAATCGGTCAGGCCTACAGCCGTGCAATATTCAACAGGTTGTGTTGATTTAAGCTCTAGCAGCATATTTTTGGTACCTGTAACTCGGCTTCCCCAATCATCCCAAATAGGTTTGTTGTAACTAATAGTTAGGCTTGCGCTAAAGTTACCTGCGGCTTGATAGGTGTGTTCGGTGTCTTGGCCAAAATCACCAGTTTGCGTAAGTGTTGAGCCATCTCCAAAGTTCCATTCCAATGTTACATCTGGGTATCTTGAAGCATTATCAGGTTTTGTGGTGGTATTACTGAAGCTGACCTTAAACGTACCGTCTGCTTGTTCGCTTACCGTGTAGCTCACATCAGGCGTAAAGCTCGTCTCACCAATTTTCACTGTTTCAGTGGTAGATTGTGTGCCATCAGCATGATTAATTGTGAGTGTGATCGTGTACTCGCCATCGGCTTGATAGGTGTGCTGAGTGTCTCTTACCGAGGACGTGACACCATCTCCAAATTGCCACTGTATTGTGCTACCTTTAGGGATAACACTCTGATTTGTATCTACATAAACAGTACTACCGGATTTACGAGGTGTGAATCTTGCCGTGATAGTGGTGTTGAACTGAACTTGTTTGTTCCAGCTTCCAATTACCTTGTTGAATCTGTCATATGCTTTTAGCTCGACCGCATAGTTGCCAGATTGCGCATATTGGTGAATAGGCGACTTTTCACTACTGGTTGTGCCATCGCCAAATTTCCAATGCCAACGTTTAACACGTGCATCGACAGTATTGTTTTCAAAGCTAATCTGATTGACACCTTGGTTTGTGCTGATCCTTAAATCAACAGGATCTGTGTTTTCAATGAGCTTCACTGTGTAGTCTTCAACTTCACCCCAAGACATGTCACCACACGCGGATTTCACTAGACCAAATGACACCATAGTTCGAAGGCGGTAGCTTTGGTTTAGCTCACCACTCAATGAGATCTCGCCAGTCAATTGCGTTTTACTGCTGCCAAAAAGTGCGAGTTCTTCTGTCTTATGAAATAAGCCATCATTATCTTTGTCTAACCAGACATAAAAGTTCTTTGTCTTGTCTTGAGTATCTGGGTGGGGTGCTGCGGTTAGCGTTACATTGAGTGCTTTACCATCCTTAACTTCGACTACATCATGTGAGTAGTCGCTATAATTGCTTGATGTAGAATCGTTTTTGTAGCTGTTCAACGAAACTGATGATAAGTAGTACTTGCTATGATTGATGCCTTGCGCGGGGCAATAGTCGTCAAAAACTTCAATAGGCAGCATAAAAGTATCAGACTGACCAGAGGGGGCGATGGCGGTCAGTTCAACATTGTATTCGCCCGCAGTAGTATAGTTGTGTGTAGGCTCAAAGGCGCTACTTTGTGCACTTCCATCACCAAAATTCCACTGCCATTGCCAGCCTTCGCTGTTACTAGCCGAAACTTGCTGGCCGTCACGGCGAGTTAAGTTTTTAAAGTCAAAAGCTAAGAATTGACGATCAAAGCCAAGTTCACTCTCGAGTCCACGGTCTACCTTCAAACCGATACCGACTTGTGCAAATGCCTTACGTACGTGGTTTTGTAAATCAGTAGCTTGCCAGTTGCTACCATCTTGCTTTTTAACGCCATCTTGAGTCAGCTGATCAGTTACCGTGTGAGTTTGTCTCATTACACAATCAGCACCAGTAAGATAAGTACTATTGCTGGTCCAGCAGTTTTTATTTGCGTTAGCAAACAAGATAAAGGCGTACTTTGTATTCCACGGTGAGGTTTCGTTGTCTAGATCTGCAGTCGTGAGGTAATAAAAAGCTTTGTTAAATACGCCTGCGCCATGGTGAGAAGTGACTGAGTCGTCATAGTCCTCAACATGATCAATCGAATTTCCATCTAGCGTAGGAGTTTTGAAATAACGCAGTGCATCATCAAGGCGGAACGTTTCGTGATTACTTTTCCAATCATTCGCGCCAGAGTAGAAGAATTCAGCTGCTTCACCCGCCATATCAGAAAAGGCTTCATTGATGGCACGAGCTTGACCTGTCAGCATTGATTTTGGCGTATTTGAGCCATACTCTTCGGTAAAACCGTGAGCGATTTCATGGGCAACTACATCCAAGGAAACCATAGGATAGAAGAGGTAGTCACCATCACCAAAATAGACCTCGCCGTTTTCATAAAATGCCTGATCCATGTTTAGACCGTAATGGACATTTTGAATTATCTTTTTATTAAAGTAGGGTTTATGTCCAAGATAAGCCTCGAACATCAAGCTTGCTGTTTGTCCATGATGATGAGCATCATTTAAGGCAGAGCGAGCGCCGTGATATTCTTTATAGTCATTGCGAGTTGAATCTGAGCAGTTATAGCTATAAGGCGTATTAACTTGCGCGGTACCGTGATTGTAGTTTCTGGTCTCAACGTTTTTTGCATCAAACAAGCAGTTAGTTTGCTGAGCATCAGTTTCCATGGCGACAACAAAGGTCTTTGGTGGGTAGGAAACGTAATCTTCTTGTTGATAATCTGGGCGTGAAACCTTGTCATTACCAGATGGTCCGCTTCCGCCTTCATACACAACGCGCTGCAATACATCTGATTGGCTGATAAGCTCGTTTGTTATTAAATCTACAAAAGCAAGGATCCTTTGTGGCTTAAAAGGACCAGACTTAAAATCGGTGAAAAAAGTAAGCTTGGCAGCGTGTCGGGCTTTGCCATGAGCATCTATATAAATTACTTCTTCTGCTGATGAACGTCTAAAAATTCTAGGGCGTTCACTGGTAAACTGAGAAATGACTGAGTCTAAAGTCGCGCTAAGTTGTGCTTCAGAAACAGGAGCGAGCGTGGGTATATCTTTAGCGACGTTAATAATGAGATCACCATAAACTTGCTCAACAGCGCCATTTTCGTCTGTCAGCACAACAAGGTCATGATTCCAGATTGGAATATTCTGGTACTTTTGAGTTATGGTATGGCTTTGCTTCGTTTGACCTACTTGGCTTTGATGAAATGTAAGCGTATGACCTGTGTATTGCGCTGCAAATGTTTTCAGCGTTAGTAGATAGTTTTGATTAGAATCATCACCAAATGTGGATTGTTTTTGTTGTAAAGTTGGCGCAATTTTCTGCGTGTCATTGAATAAAGAGACGCGTTCAGCGCCGTGACAATACATACTTATCGCTGATGCTAAAACGCACAGAGACTTTAACCCTTGCATGTTAACTCCATAATTATTTTGAAGATTCCTTCCCACTAAAACGCAACTACTCAATACATGAGATATAAGAGCGAATGAGTGCGGCTGATTATTAGTGCTATTACTTTGAGCACAAACTCTAAGGTAATAAAGAATTTCAAATAAATAAATAACAAAAAATAAACAAAATAATAACCTTATGTTTTCGTTGGGAATTTAGGAGGAGGTTTTATTTTTTGTTATTTTTATCTAACTAATTATTATTGTTGAATAAATCTAAATTTTTTTAGAGCTTATAAAAAACTAAGAACAGCTAATACGCTAGGAGAGGTAGTCATCATTTTGTAATGTAAGGTAAATTTTAATGCTGGCAGATTTACTATTTGTTCCGTTATTAGGAGCTTTTGCAAAATATTGATGAAATAAAATGAATAAGAAGCGTTGTTTTGGGTTGCTTAATTAAAGAGGAAATTGGTCTGGTAAAAAGTACCTAGCTGTTTTATAAGCACTAGGTACTTTTTGTGATCTTTATTGAACGGTTACATTAATGTAGTTAGTAACAAAGGGCGATATCTCAATAGTTCCTGTCGCGTAAACATCTTTACCCACATCTTCACCTTCAATTTTTATATAGTATTGTCCAGCTGGGATAACGATATCAGTGTAGTAATGTGTACCAAAGTGAATTGAATCACCTTTTACTAACCAGCCCTCGGGTGAAATTTCGTATAAATAGCCTTCGCACTTAATTTTACCGATCCGAGGGTGTTTGCATTCGTTAAATTTAAGTCTGGTTTTACCGTCTGGGTTTTTTGCCGTTTTTACAAATGCCAATGAGCCATAATCTCGAGCCGTTTTCGTTGCTTGATGGGGCCATACTTTTTCTTTGTTAATTGAGTAATCATTGCTAGAGCCGCTACCCGTCGCCGAAACCACAGTGCTTGAGCTGCCAAAAATACCGTTGATGGCACCGTCAACACCGTCGTTAACTACACGATTGATATCATTACTTTTACATGCGGTAAGAGAGATAAGTGAAAGTGCGATAAGTGTTACTTTTTTCATTATTTGTCCTTGAAGTTCCATTCGCATCAGCATTTTTACTTAATGTTAGCTGCTTTCTTCAACGCTTAGTAAGTAATATATTCAAAGACTTACTAAGCTGTAAAACTAACACAAAGCAATACGAGCATTCTTTGCTCATACAATGCTTCCAGTTATTTTTGATTTAAATCGCATAAAAGTTTACCTTGTGGCGAAAAAAAGTCCAACAAAAAGCATGCTAGTTAATGACTTTGGTCATTGAACAGCATGCGAAAAAGTATATTAGATTTGAAATACAAAGAAGGCGTTAGTACCTCCTTTATTGGTTAGTCACTTTGCAGCGCTTCGATTGGGTCTAGCTTTGAAGCCTTAATGGCTGGATATACCCCAAATGTTAAACCGACTAAGGCACAAATACTAAAAGATAGGAAAATAGCGCTTAGAGACCAAGACACCGCCCAATTTGAGTAAAATGCAATTATCTCTGACAGTAAAATACCAAACACTACACCGAGTAGTCCGCCTAATATCGAGATGGTAAAGCTCTCTGTAATAAACTGGACTTGAATATTTTTGCGAGTGGCGCCTATTGCCCGTAATAAGCCTATTTCTTTGGTTCGTTCAAGTACGGTTGCGAGCATGATATTCATAATACCAATACCACCAACAAGGAGTGATATACCCGCAACGCAAGACATCACCATATTAAAAATAGCCTGTGTTTGTTTTTGCTGAGCAAGCAAAGCGGCGGGAATGGTTAGCCTATAGTCATCAATATCGCTATGGCGATTGGTTAATATGTTAGTGATAGCTTGAGATGCCAAAATTGGACTCTGAGATTTGTCGATAGCGAGTTTTAGTTCGGTAACCTCTGGTTCAAGTAATCCTTTATTAAAGCGATGAATGGCGGTCGTTAGCGGAACAAAAATACGGCTTTGTTCACCACCTAGGGCAACGCCTTGAAACTCCTTTTTGTTCAGGTGCGGTGCTTGCAAAATGCCAACAACCTCAAACCATAAATGGTTAATTTTTACTTGTTGACCAACAGCGCTCCCGAGGGGAAACAGAGTTTTTGCGGTATTTGCGCCGAGTAATGCAACCTGCCTATATTCCTTGCTATCTTCCGTATTTAGCAGGCGACCCGCCGCGAGTTCATAATGCGCAAGGCTAAAATAGTTTGCTGTGACGCCCGCGGCTTCTCCTTCAAAGCTGCCGAATTCGCTAAATATCTGGTAGGTATCCACCAGTCGCTCAGCCGAAAAGTCACTAACAAAGGGCAGGGCATCGACAATCACTTGGCCGTCTAATAGATTAAGACCTTGCGAGTGTTTTCGTTGTTCTTTTAGGTCATTCTCTTCAATGTCTTTGGCACTGACAATAACATTATTGATCCCCATAGAATCGATCATTTTAAGCGCTTCTCGTTCAGCACCTTCACCGATGTTTAACATAGCAATAACGGCTCCCACACCAAAAATCATGCCGAGCAAGGTCAATAGGGTTCTGAGCTTATGCTGCTTTAATTGCACAATAGCGTCGGTAAATAAATCCAAATATTTCATTACAGTTCCTTATTCGCGACGAGTGCAATTTGTTGTTTGGGAGATAACCCTGCCAATACTTCAGTATGGCTTAGGTTGCTTTGGCCTAATTCCACTTTTACGCGTTTAAACTGGCTACCGTCTTTAACTTGAACAAAAAATGCGTTGTTATCATTGATCACGCTATGTTTAGGCACGAGTAGCGCTTGTTTATTTTCTTGGACAAATACCGTAGCGAGTACTTTATTGCCCGGCTTGAAGTGGGCTGGAGTCTCATCAAGGCTAGCGATGATCTCATAGTATTTTTGTGGATCTCCACGACGAATAGATTGTGGGTAAGGTGATACTTTTGTGATTTTACCATCAAAGCGCTCATCGCTATTGGAGAGCAGGGTAAACTCAACCTTTTGGCCAATCGCAAGGCCAAGCGCTTCTTTTTCATGAACGAAAAGCTTAGCTTGCAGGGATGAAATATCTGGTAACCCCCCGATCTTTTGCCCAGGCCATAGCGCTTGGCCTGATTTGGGCTTCTCTCCACGCCAATCGGCACTGAGGGTAAGTAAGCCATCATGTGGTGCGATGACTTCAAGACCTTCTAAGTTTGCGTTGTACATCGCAATTTTGCTTTCATGCTGTTTTGTCTGCAGCTTTAACAATTCCATCTCTCCAAGAGCAGAAGATGAAAATTGCTCTGTCTGCCAGCCAAAATAAGCTTCTTTTGCATTGAGATACTCAACATTTTGCATTTGATCTAAAATGTCGAGCTTTGAGCGGATCCGTTCATCGTCAACTGAAAAGGTTTCGGCAAAGTGTTTCTCTTCACTAACGATAACTTTGTCGCTATCCAAATGGGACTTTCTTGTGGTTAAATCACTATCGGTGACCGTAATGTCTTGTGCGACTTTGCCTTTGTCGAATTCACTAAAGCGTTTTCGTCTTTCTAATTGGCTGCCATCGAAGCGTGCAATAACATCGCCTTTTTTCACCTGAGTATACTCAGGCATGATCCATGCGAGCGTCTGAGCCCCTCTTGCTGAGGTTGGGGCGGATATGACGGTTTCACTTGCGGCTTCCAATTCGCCTTCTGCATCCACAGTAATCGAAAATGGCTTCGACTCTACGGTATATAGTAGTTGCGCTGACTGCTCAGGTGCTTCTTGGCAGCCAAGTAACCATAGTGGGACAATGACTGCGAGTAACGTTTTTTTCATAGCTTTACCTCCGCGCCTTGACTAATACCAGAAGAAATCACGGCAAGTGTCGGTGTGGTATAAGATACAGTGACCTCTTTCTCTCCGCTATTTGTGTCTATAAACACTTTACCCGCACTTTGTTTTAACGCGTTTAATGGCACGGCCAAGGCGTTATCGAGTTGTGCTGTCACTATCTCTATACGAGCACTCAAGCCTGGCCGCAGCTTTTCGGTATCGACTTTGTCCAGCTCAATAATAGCATCTACAATGCGGCTTTTATCTTGATGCGACTTTTCTCTAAAAGCTTTTCCTATTTCAACGAGTGTTCCGCCGATAACATAACCGTCGGCGCTGTCTATGATAACTTTTACTGCTTGCCCCAATTTTATCCGTCCAAAATCGGCTTCTTTAATTTGTGCTTTTACTTGCATTTGTTCAATAACTGATAGCTCAACAACAGGTTGACCAAATTGCATGGACTCGCCAACACTGGGCTTTTCGCCTTCCCAGTTTGCTCGATATGCAACTAGCCCATCCATCGGCGCTTTTACTTGTAAACGCGCTATATCACGTTTTAGCTCTTTTACTTCAGCATCCGTTCGTGCAACCTTGCTTCTTGCCATTTGGATACTCAGTTCTTTGTTGTCTAGGTGAAAAGCGAGTTGACTGCGGGCAAGCTCTAAATCATTGGTTGCAATGGTGAAGTCGATTTGTGCTTTTTTACGATCGTTGTCTGAGCGTGAGTTATCTATGATCTCTGCGCGTCGTTTTGCCTTATCAAAGTTCATTTGCGCTTCAGCGAGTGCGAGTTTGTATTCTTCTTCCTGCTTCTCGACTTGAGCTTGTTTATTTTCTAGCTCTTTTTGCGCTTGACTTAGCTTCGAATTATATTCCATCAAGCGATCTCTAACGGTTTGATCGTCAAATGAAACAACAATTTGGCCTTTTTGAACCGTGGTATTCTCTGGCATTAACTGTTTTATTTTGTATTGCCACATACGCTTGATTGAAGGAGGGGCTATCAACGCTCGGCTTTTTGATTCCAATTCACCATTCGCTTCTACTGTGATAGTGATTGGCTGCGCCTTAACAATATGTATATCGCTGGGGGCTTGACTACAGCCTAGTAAATAGAATGGAATGATGACTGCCAGCAACTTAACTTTCATTTTTCTCTCCTGGCAAAGTTATGCTTCCGCTCATGCCCGGTAGTAGTGGCAAATCGGTGTTGAATGTGAACTTAGCTCGGTAATACATGCCTTGGCCCCAGTCTTGGCGCTTTTCTGGTTGTGTTGATAGCTCAGTGAGGGTACTAGGCGTTGATGAGGAGCGAAAGGCGTCAAATTTTAAATCGGCGGTTTGACCTTCCTTAATGCCAATAGCATCTACTTCATGGATCCAGGCTTCTAGATACAGACCCGCTGTAGAAGGGATTTCTGCTACTTTCCAACCCGGTTGTACTGTTGCGCCAGCAAACAACTTGTTGCCATTCCAAGGGTGATCCGTATACAGAATTGGGCCGCTGTTACTAGCTGTTAGACTCATTTTATCGAGCTGCTCTTGGTTGTGCGTGAGGCTTGCTTCTAGCCGCTTTATCTCTAGTCGCTGTTTCTGAGTATTTGCCTTTGCTTCAGTTTCGGCCTTGCTTAAACTTATTTCGGCTTTATGGTTTTCGATAATCGCTTTTTCTAACGTCAGCTGATGTTGCTCGTAGTCGTAGGTGCTGATATTGGCTTTTGGCACGCTGGCATCTATTTTGGCTCTTTCGACGAGCAAAATGGTTTTTTTCAACTGAAACTGAGCTTCTAGTACCTTTTGGGCGCCGTCTTGCTCAATTCGTTTGTACTCATCTTTTGCAGCATCGAGCGCTACTTTATCTTGGTCGATTGAGGTCGCGATAGAGCCTGAATCATAGACGACGACGATGTCACCCTTATTAGCAACTTCACCCTCGGGCAGCATCCATTGAATTTGAATCTTCCAAGAGTCACTCATCGGCGCGTGAAAGACCTGAGTTTCACCTGCTTTAATAAGACCCGAAACGATAATTGGTTTGGCAAAAGCCTGCAAAGAGGTGAGCAGGGCGATGCTTATGACATAGCTGCGCATTGGCTATCCTCCACTTTCTCGCCATCTTTCATTCTGATGATACGCTCGGCATATGCCGCAATATCGTCTTCATGCGTTACCATTACAATCGTGTGACCTTGCTGGTGTAGCTGACATAGTAATTCCATGATCTCATGCGAGGTTTTACTATCTAAGTTGCCAGTTGGTTCATCGGCAAAAATGACTTTTGGCTCATTGATAAGAGCCCGAGCAATAGCAACACGTTGGCGTTGTCCGCCAGACATTTCGAAGGGTTTGTGATGTGCTCTGCTATCAAGACCTACTTTTTTTAGCATGGCAAGTCCGCGACTTTTTGCCTCTGATGGGGAAGTCTCTGTGTACCTTAGCGGTAAGATGACATTTTCCAGTGCGGTCAGGCGAGTGAGTAGGTGGAATGTTTGAAAGATAAAGCCAATTTTTTGATTTCTAATTTGTGATAAGGCTTCATCTTCCACGGCCTGAATTTCTTGATTAGCAAGATAGTAAGAGCCGGAAGTTGGAGAATCTAAGCAGCCAAGTATATTCATTAAGGTAGACTTTCCAGAGCCAGAAGACCCCATTACTGCGACAAATTCACCTTCCATTACTTCTAGAGAAACTGATTTTAGTGCATGCACTTGTGTCTCTCCGCTTCCGTATACTCGGCTTAAGTTTTCGACCCGAATCATTGTAGATTATAATCCCTTGTTTTTATTATATTTTATTCATGGTTCAGAGGTGTTTAGCCTTGTACCTAAATTTGAGTGTAACTGTTGTGTAGGATAGAGTAAACCGAGAAGGTATTAGACGAAAAGAGAATAAGGTAAAAAGTTGTTTCTGAATACTGCGGATTACAGAAAGTGCCTAACAAAATTGGCTGTTAGGCACTTTGTTCGCAAGGCTATACCAATTTGCTTAATTAGGCTCTACCCAAAACGCGCCAACCTCTTTTTTAACCACTTTGACTTGTGTTCCTGCAGTAATAGGTTGTTTACTTTTTAGTTGCCACGCAATACCAGAATAGGTATGAAAAATACGACTATCTGCATTCAAGTCCTTTTCTAGCGTAAAGGTAAGCTCAGCAAAATCACTGGTTACTTCTTTGTTGTCAGTGACATCTTGCATGCGTCTTAGTGGTTTCCATAAAAACACAGCCAGTAATGTCGTGACTAACGCATTAAACCAAAGTGCAGTCAGCCAAGTTTGGTCAAGCATGCCTGCGTACATTAGACCACCGCTGATCACCAGCGACAGACCCAAAAAGAACAGTACAAAGGTCGCAAAACCAAGCACAGCAACCTCAACAATTAGGCAAGCAATTCCTAGTACTACTAAGGTTTGTGCTAAATGCTCAAGTAAAAAGGCCATAGGCGTTACCCTTGCTTTTTATTTAATGTATTAATAATAGACATGCCTTGTGCCACAAGCGAACTTGCATCTGTGCCATTGTCTGGTAGCAATACCACAGAAGATTCTTTAGCTATCGCTTCTTTTGCTGCAATGGCTTTTGTTGCTAAGTCAAGCTGGATGGCTTTTTGGCCTTCTTCGGTATTTGCGGCTTCACCGACTTTACGAAGGGCTTCGGCTTGTGCGTCTGCAACGGCAATAATCGCTTTTGCTTCACCTTCAGCTCTTAGGATCTGCTCAGCCTTTTCGGCTTCAGCTGCAAGCACCTGCGCTTGCTTCTTACCTTCCGCGACGTTGATAGCGGCTTGACGGTCACCCTCTGACTCTAATATTTGAGCTCGTTTCACACGCTCAGCCTTCATTTGTGCTTCCATTGCTTCCATTACAGAGTTTGGTGGCACAATATCTTTAATCTCGTAGCGCAGTACTTGAATGCCCCAAGGATCAGAAGCTGAGTTGATGGCGGCGACGATGTTGGTATTAAGTAAATCTCGCTCTTCAAAGGTTTTATCCAACTCCATTTTACCCAGTTCGCTACGCATGGTGGTTTGCGCGAGCTGAGTTACCGCGAAGATATAATCGTCAACACCGTAAGTCGCTTTATACGGATCTAACACTCTAAAATAAAGTACACCATCAACAATCAATGAAATATTGTCTTTAGTTATGGCTGATTGAGATGGTACATCAACGGCTTGCTCCTTTAAGCTCCTATCGGAGGCTACGCGGTCGATAAATGGCAGAATAAAGTTTAGGCCGGCTTCTTTAGTGGATTGATACTTACCGAAACGTTCAATAATCCACGCACGGTTCTGCGGGACAAATTTGATACTCCCTTTTAGTACCACAATAACGAAAATCAATAAAAACGCTTGGATGGTAAAAAGGTAATCAAAAATAAGTGTGACTGGATCCATGTTAGCTCTCCTACTACATAAGAATTGTTCGCATCAAATGCATGTTCCCAATATAGATGAACCATTAGTGAATTTCTATAAATAAATTCACTCAGAGGTATAGCGATGGCAATCATCCTCAAACGATAGCCATCGTTACTTACTCTATTAAAGTAGTTCTACTTTTATTTCTATCCATGCGGTAGCGCTATTTTCTGCTCCGCCCTTTGATGTAGGGGTGATTTTGAATCCTCCCCAGTGATCGGTATATGAATTTCCGATTGTTAGCTCCGAATCGGTTTGGTCGTCACCCCACCAGCCTGGTGTTTTTGACCCTGGAGTCATATCTAAGAGGTAAGAGGTCGTTTTCCAAAAACGTGGATCTTGCTCATTTTCGAAGTAGCCCTCTAAATTGATGAGTATGCCGTTTTTGGTATTTGGATATCGCGCATTTGTAGTTCTGTACTCTAACCAATACGTATATAAGCCGTTACCCGATTTTAGCTTTAATCCGATATATCCTTGATCATTGCGCCCGTGGTCAAATGCATAAATGCGATATGTTCCCGATGAGGTAATGAGTGGGACTTCTGATCCGCTTACCCAACCGAAATACTTTTTGTACAGTAAGTTATATTCTTCTAAAGAATGAGCGCCCATTCCCATCATGCTATATACGTTACCATAGTTTAAACTTTCCTTTGCATAATCATGATCGCCAATGACTCTACCAGGGCCAGCTTCTAGCGCTTTAGCATGACGTAGCCCAAGTGCATGCCCTAACTCATGCGCCACCACGCCTGATGTGTGGTGATATAAACTGATTGAAGGAGGAGCAGCGCTGGAATTGAAGTTACCAACTTGAGGGGCAACCATCATTCCCACATTACCAGTTCCAGGGTTTTCTGGGTCAACGCCGTTTGCTTTAACATGCTTCTTCCATTCAGCTGTCCAACCGTGAAAGTCACTGTCAAAGTCACTTTTGGGTCGATTAATATTAATTATTGGCACCGATGTATCATATGTGAGGTTAAATTTACCGTAAGATTGGTCCGTGTAATATGCTGCAGCGTCAGCTAAATCACGCTGCATTGAATTCCAGTTAAGTTGCGCATCGCTAAATTGAAATCTAAACACTTTGATGTTGGCATAATTTAAAGGATAACCATCATTATCTCCAGGTGGTGGAGTAGAACCTAAGTTACGGCATGAGGTTGCACCTAAATCAACGACCAATGAGGCACCTTGACTGGCCCCATCTAACGTAATGTAAGTCCAATATTGGTTTAAGTTCTTAAGCACGATACATTCGCTATTACCGTTTCTTTTTGAATTTGGATCGCTACCGTCCAGTTTTGGCCACCCCCCATTTTTTGAATATAAATTAAGATTTCCTGAGCCATGTCCAGTGGTAATTGCCAAACTATTTACACTATTTGTACCTGGAATACTTAAGTAAGTTCGAGTGCCACTCGGAAGGCAAATAGGTTGCTTATTGACAATTTCTCTTCCAGTAAATGGGGCTGAGGATTTACAGGTGTCAGTGAGTTGAGCTGCACTTGCCGGACCTGCCGTTAATAGTAATAGAAGCGCATAACAGCGCGCTCTTCTCAAATATATCTTTTTCACAGTTGTATCCTTATTAAATAAGCTTGCTAATTTACAAGCCTATTTAACATAGGATTAAAGTATACAATATTCAATATAACATTCTTGTGAATTGGTGAAAGGTATGGATTTTACAATCGTAAAATCCTCAACTAAATTTAGAGAGGGAGGTATTAGGCTCAGGAATCCTTTTGTTTACCAGGTAATTGAATGATGTATATGAATTTTCTGAGGTACCTATTTGTCGTTTTTTGCTTAGCTGTCACTGCTAATGTTGATGCAACAACGATTCAGATATTTTTGGATGATGAAGAAGACCTCGCTATTTTGACGCAAAAAGCTAAACCTGAAAATATTGCTGGCGCAACCAACAAAATACTATTTGAACAATTAAACCTCTCAAACATTGAGTTTCTCGGCGCAAGTTATAAACGGACGTTACGCTCAATGCTAAAGCAAGATAAATCAGCTATTTGCACTCTTAACAAAGTAAAAACTACTTATCGCGAAAAAAACTTTCTATTCAGCTTGCCAGTAAATTTTTATATCAGTAGACGTCTATATCAACATGCTGATTCACCTCCGCTATCTAAAGAAGTGCTTGATGAAGAAGGTAATGTAGTCTCTCTTATGCAACTTTTTAACGTATACAGAAATAAGCTGATAGTAACTGCTGACGACCTGTCATATGGGCCTTTTTTAGATAAGCAATTAGCACAGGTGGATAGCGCTAATAAAGTGGTGAGAGGTGGAAGTAATCATTATGAAACTGTACATCGGATGTTCGAGTTGAAACGTGTGGACTTTCTGCTTGGTTACCCTGTTGAAGTGATGCGATACGCGAAAGCCAATCAAGATAAATATGAATCCTATCTAATCGCGGATTCACCTCGGTTTATTTTAGGTCATGTGATGTGTAATAAGACTCAAGTAAGCAGGCAGGTGTTAGAGAGAGTAAACCAGATACTACTCAGTAATTATGGTACCAAAGAGTTTTTATTGGCCCATATAAATTATTTACCCGTTCAGGAGCATCGATCTATTCAGGAAGTTATAGAGCGCTACATAGATCAACTCGGCTCAAACTAATCCACTAAGCATGCTCCTGATCCTGTGTCGGGCGGTACAGCTATCACCAGCCCCCAAATCTTGGCCAAAACTCGATGTCATCATGACTTAACACATGATAGCCCGAGTGCTGAGCGGCTGTTGCACATGCATGATTCGGTAAAATACGTAGTAGGTCACCATGTTTCATGTCTGGTAAGGTGAAGCCGGGTTCACATTCAATAACGCCATGTTCTTGATTTGCTGAGGTTACTTTGAGCCCAGGCAGCAAATTACCCGCTTGGTCACAAACGAGGCCATAGCCGCAATCAAACGCTTGACTCGCGGTACCTCTGTCTCTTGAAAGCGCCATCCAGCCGGCATCTATAAAGAGCTTACTTTCACTACGCTTGATACCAGTGACACGCGTTAGCACGCTTAGTGCAATATCTTCGACGTCACATATGCCGATACCAGCCATAACAAGGTCGAAGAATGTATAGACCCCAGCTCGCACTTCAGTGATCCCATCGAGGTTTTGCGTTGACAGTGCTGTTGGAGTAGAGCCAATACTCAGCACTGTTGTGGTGATCCCTGCCTCTTCCAGCATGGACGCGGCAGCCACAACTGCTGAGCGCTCTTTCTCAGCAAACTGTATTAGTTGCTCGGCCGTGCTACACGCGTATGAGCCACCGGCATGCGTTAGTAAACCCCGATATAAACCACTGCTTTCCAGTATGGTTGCGATGGTCACGATTTCTTTGTTTTTAGGGCTAAGTCCTGCGCGATGTCCGTCACAGTCTATTTCTATCAAGCAAGGGATCGTGCACTCATTTTCCGAGCAAAATTGCGAGACAAGCATGGCTTGTTCCATACTGTCTAGCAGTATGGTTAGGTTGACACCTTGGTTGATTAGGGCAAGAACGCGTTGTAGCTTATCTTCTGTGATCCCCACCGCATAAGTGATATTAGTGTAACCTTCCGCTGCAAATGTTTCTGCCTCTTTTAGAGTGGAAACCGTACATCCCGCTTGTTTGTCGGCCAAAATATAGCTTGCGGCTGCAATGGATTTTACCGTTTTCAAATGTGGGCGAAGGGCCACATTAAAAGCATCAAGATGCTTTTCCATACGCGAAAGGTTATGTAAAAAAGCAATTTTATCAACAACTAAACATGGTGTTTGTAAAGATCCTAATGTTGTAAACATAGCTCAATCATACTCCTATGAGTTCTATTTCCTGTCGATTGCTAGGGGACCAGACGCGTTCACAAGCGTGCGTTTTGTTAAGCCAAATAAAGTCTGTATGTTCATCTTCAGCAAGTACCACACTGATCCCTGACGGTACTTGGATACTAAAAACATGCTCAGTGTTGATGGTAACACCCGGCTCGTAACGATGGCGCCAATGTGGTCTTATCGTGTATTGATTCGTTTTATTATGCGAGTGGATGGTGATCCCAAGCGCCGCGGCGTCAATACCGGTCTCTTCTTTTAACTCTCGATACGCGGTAGTGATTGGAGTTTCACCGGGATCTACTCCCCCAGTAACTGATTGCCAAAAGTGTTTATCGTCTGCTCTTTGTAATAGCAAAAACTCATTATGCTCGTTGTATATTACGACCAATACCGAAACGGGTTTACGTAGTGCCGACATGGTTTACATCAAATCAGGAACATGTGCTTTGAGTTTAACCAGTTGAGTTGCACTCGGCAATTGGTATAAAGCGTAGATGGCGAATTTTGGAAAAAAAAAAGCAGGCCATCTGGCCTGCATAAAAACTCCAATAGCAACAAGCTGTGCCAAGGAAATCCCAATAATGCCAACATCCCAGTCGGCAAGCTCTACTTCTCGGGAGTTCAATTGTGACTTTAGGCACGCCTAGATACGCAGGTAAAAAGGTGCAGCCCCAAAGGAACGAGACCAATGCTAATGTAATGTTTAGTACTTGTAAACTAAAAATTGAAAAAAATAGTTTAAACGAGCTTTTTTTGCTCACTTTGAAATATAAAGCTTCTAAAATGATGGAATTACAATCGATGTAACTATTTGTTATTTATCTGGTTGATAAATTTTGTACCTTTAATGGTTTGAGAGTTGTTGCAATTTTGTATCCATTCTGTATGTTAATGAATTGTACAACATGTAACCTAGGAAAGGAAAAATGAAATTAACATCAGCAATTATCGCAACCTCATTATTGGCAACCAGTGTCGCAGTAAACGCGGCGATACCTTATAAAAATGAACAGTATCAATTTACCCAACCAAGTGGTGAGGTGATCACTCTTATTCTTAATGGTAATACGTACTTTGCTCAGCAGCGTACACCTGACGGCGAGCTTGTAGTGTATGATGCCTCGCTCAAAGGCATGGCTTACGCACAGGTATCAGTCGATGGGGAGCAACTTATATCAACGGGTAAGCTTGTGACCAAACGCAGTAAGCAAGGCATACAACGTCACTCGGTAGACACTATGCAGCAAGGATTATCCTCGACTGCTATTGCAAAAAAAGTAAAAGCGGCGCAGCAGGTAATGTTGGGTCAAAACCAAACACCAGTCGACTTGATACATACGCATCAGTTTGAGCGTAGTGATAATGCAATGGCGTTGAATGCCGAGATCAGCGGTCAAGTAAAAGGGTTAACTATCATCATTGATTTCCCTGATGAGCGCGGCACTATCACAAAAGCGCAAGTTGAGCGTTTTTTAAATGACCAAAATTACAATGAATTTGGTAACGCGCAGTCAGTAAGAGGGTATTTTTCGTCGGTCTCTGGAGGCAAGCTGGATTATACCAATACGGTAACGGCTTATTACACTGCAAAGAAAAACAAAGCGTATTACGCGGATAGCGCATTAAGCTCAACAGTACGCTCGCAAGAACTCATAAAAGAAGCGCTAAATTGGCTTGAATTTCAACAGGGATTTGATTTTAGCTCGCTGACTACAAATAGTAGTGGGCAGATCCGTGGATTAAATATTTTTTATGCTGGCAACTCTGATAGTGCATGGTCTAAAGGTCTGTGGCCACATATGGCAAGACTCAGTCCACGTTTTTGTGCTGATGGCGTGTGTACCGACCGCTATCAAATCACGGATATGGGAAATAGCCTTGCAATTGGCACCTTTGTACATGAGTCAGGTCACTTAATCACAAATTGGCCCGATCTTTATGATTATGACGGCAGCTCAGAAGGCTCAGTCGCAAGTTTTGGCGTTATGGGATTTGGCGCGATTGGTGCTTCCAACCGTTTTAAGCCGACGCCACCTGTCGCACACTTTAGAGCAATAGCTGGTTGGGATACGGTAATTGAACTTAATCCTGCCGTAAATGCTAATGCCCCAACGGGAAGGCTCAGTCATATTTCGGGCGCTAATAGCTCATATAAATGGACCAACCCAAGTAACGCGAATGAAGCCTTTTACATTGAGGCTATTCATCAATCGGGACAAAACTCAGAGCAACTCGATTCAGGTTTGGCTATTTGGCACGTTGATTCTGCCGGCAATAACTCGAATGAATGGTATCCGTATATCCAAATGGAGCATGGTGATGCCAAACGAGATCCTGAAAATGGTCGCAACCGTGGGGATAATGGCGATTTATTTGATGTGGCAGGAGAGTTTAGCGCCACACTGCCGAATGCGTTGAGTAGCAAAGGGACGAATGCGCTATGGTGGAATGGAAGCGACTCTGGCTTGTCCATCAGCAATATTTCTGATCCCGCTGCAGAGATCCAATTTACCGTAAGCGGTAGTACAACCCCACCACCTGCGGGAGATGTTTACACTGGATACTTAGCAGACAAGCAACAAGCCATACAACCTGACGGCAGTTGGTTTCAGTACAGCGGTGGCACAATAGCACTTACTTTAGAGGGGCCGGCGAACGCAGACTTCGATTTGAAACTCGAAGCTTGGCAAGGTGGTACATGGCAACAAGTTGCTATTTCGGAGACGCCAACCTCACAAGAGTCAATTAACTATACGGCAAATTCAGGTTATTACCGCATTTTGGTTTATTCATATAGCGGTGCGGGTGACTACCGTCTAACGGTACAGAAGTAGTTATCCAAAGCACTGGTTAGTCAATACAATTGATATAATGCCAAGTCGCGTTGCTTGTGTGATCAGCGCGCGGCTTGTTTTGGTGCGTATGTTAGAACGCCAAACTCCACTTTCTTATCTATAATTCATACTTTATTACCAAAATTATGATAATAATGCAGTCATGCATATTGTTTGTTACGGAATAGCTTATGAACTTTTTTCGAAAGCCAAATCAAGAAGTTGAAAATTTGACCGCTGAACTCAACCGTGCTCGGGCATTACTTTCTGCGATTGATGAAGCGGTCGCAAAAATTGAATTTACACCCGATGGTCAAATAGCTGCAGTCAATCAACATTTTCTCGCTGTCGTGGGTTACACAGAGGCTGAAGTGATAGGACAGCACCATCGTATTTTTTGCCACAAGGACTACGTAAATTCTCCGGAATATCGCAGTTTCTGGGCAAGCCTTCAACGTGGCCAAGCTCAGTTTGGTAATTTTGAGCGCTTTACCAAAACAGGTGACGTGGTTTGGCTCGATGCGACCTATTTTCCGGTTGAAGAAAATGGCAAAGTCACCCGTATTGTTAAAATTGCGAATGACATCACAGCAGAAAAGCTCACTATCAAAGCACAAGAAGCGATAGCTAACGCACTCAATAAGTCCATGGCAACCATAGAGTTTACACCCGAGGGCGTTATTTTAGATGCAAATCCAAATTTCACGGCAACTGTGGGCTATAAGCTCAGTGAGATTAAAGGTCAGCACCATCGAATGTTCTGTGACGACAGCTTTTACAAAGAGCAGCCACATTTTTGGCAAGAGCTGGCAAAAGGCCAGCATAAAAGTGGTCGCTTTCATCGCTTAGGTAAACATGGCGAAGATATTTGGATAGAAGCAACGTATAACCCTATCTTTGATGAACATGGCAAAGTCATTAAAGTGATAAAGTTCGCAACAAATATCACGGCGCGGGTGCAAAAAGCGCATCGAGTCGCACAAGCTGCCGAAGTTGCGCAGGTGACATCAGAGCAAACTGAGCAAATAGCGGCCCGTGCGAGTTTACTGTTGCAAGAGTCTGTTAGTACCTCAGGGCTTATTTCTAATCAAGTGCAAAGTGCAATGGCCGCAATAGCACAGCTTAATGAACAGTCAAAAGGGATTTCGGCAATTGTGTCTACCATCAGCGCGATTGCAGAGCAAACTAACTTACTTGCGTTAAATGCAGCGATAGAAGCCGCCAGAGCGGGTGAGCAGGGAAGAGGGTTTGCGGTGGTAGCCGATGAAGTAAGAAGCTTGGCAGCACGTACTTCGCAGTCGACCAACGAAATCAATGATGTGGTAAATCAGAATGAAGTGTTAACTAAAGAAGCCACCGCACTGATGAATACGGTGTCTGAAAGCACTGAACTTGGTCTTGCACAAATCGACGAAGTGAATAAAGTGATGAATGAAATAAAGCAAGGCGCAGAAAACCTCACAAATACGGTCAAAGGATTGTCAGAATAACCTAAAGATCGCCGCGTAAAGCACCTCCCACCAAGAGCTTGAGTATTTGGTAGGTGCGGGTTTACCCGCACTCCTATCTCTAATGCTCGGCGCGTAAAGCACCTACCCCCAAGAGCTTGAATATGTTGTGAGAGCGGGTTCACCCAGCCAGCTTTTCCCAATAATCGCCGAGTAAAGTGGCTCCCACCAAAGGCTTGAATATGGTGTAGGAGCGGGTTCACCCCGCGATCTTTTCATCAAGATCGGCGCATAGAGCGCCTCCCACTGCAACATAATGTGAATGCTTTATTTTTCAGCGATTTGCCATACCGCAACTGAGCCGGAAATTTCATTACCGATCACCAATAAGGCTTCGCCAGTTGCACTTTTGTCGGCAGGAATAAATGCCATGCCCTCTGGGGCTAAGTCGCCACTGATTTCGGCATCTTCAACTAATCCACGGTTGTAAAAATAATCTTCAAACTTAACATCGTAAGGGTTGGTGATATCGTAAACCATGATACTACCCATACGCTCTAAGCCAACGAATGCAAAAGTGCGTTCACCAATTTGACCTAGCGCTAGTGCTTCCGGCTCTGGGCCTTTTGCATCGGAGCGCGTATCGCCTTCATTGGTGTCTTCATCATTGTTAAATTGTGCGCCATGCACGGAAGCTGTGATCCGCTCGATTTGATCGCCAGAGTCGAACACCACAAGGCCGTTGCTATCCCAAATGGTGAATGAACGTGCACCATAGGTGTACAGCGTTTCATATTGGCCGTCATTATTTTCATCGCCTTTCACCGTTGTGACTTTAAGGCGACCAATGTCGTCATCGTCATTATTGAGATAAGCAAAGTTGCTTGCTAGGGTAAGATCTTCGGCACGGCTCTCATCAATGTACGCTAAACAGCCATCGTCTTTATCGTAATCTAGGCCACCTTTCGCGGTACAGTCGGCTTCATCGGCAGCATCAAAAAAATATTCTCTACCATCACCTTCGTTAGCAGAGACAATAAAGTTAGCGCCTTTCCACGTGTAGCTAGAGATAGTGTCTGGCTGATACATGCCGTAAAGACCGGGGTACTTTTTAAAATTGATCTTTTTATCTTTATCCGAGGCATCCATGGTGTAATTTGACCAGTCTTTGAATCCCAAACCGACTAAATTAAGGCTATTGTCACTTAGATCTACGATAGCGAGTGCGTTGTTTTCTTGAATTGAAACATAGGCGAAGCGGTTGTCTTTAGAGATGGTGACATATTCCGGTTCTAAATCCATCGCAACTGTCGTATTAATAAGTTTGCCATTGATAGTGCGACCAGTTGGATTGGCGAAGACAATGCCTTGTGCTTCTAGCTCAGCTTGCTTGGTGTTAAATGCGCTAAAGTTTAATTGTGTTGCTGTATTTGCAACTACGCCATTTGTAATGTTGATAATGCTGATGCTACCTTCAGGATCAACGCTGTAGTCACCTGCGGGCTCCCCTTCATTTGCGACCACGACCTTGCTGCCATCATGAGTAAAGGTAACCATATCAGGTAGTGCACCCGCCGTTACATTTTTAACAAAGGCCGGAGTTGCACCTGAGATATCATAAAAAGCGATTTGTCCTGCGTCACCCGTAGTCTTGGCAGCCATTGCAACTGCCAATAGTTGGTTGTTTTCGTCAACTGCAATACTGTTTGCGTCGCCGGGTGTATTGTCGTTTAAGTTGATTGTCATGGCTGATGTTAAATTTGTAGCGGTAATAACACCTTCATTATTTTTGACCAGAGCGGCCGTATCAAAGCTGGTTGCTGGAATAACTTCAACCACAGCGGCACTGCCTGAACTATTAATGGCATATATCCATTTTTTGGATGCTTGGTAAGCGACAATTTCAGCGGCGCCTTCAGGGCTTTCTGCATTAAGCACTGCGCGTCCCACAAGACTTATTTCAAGCACGCTATTGGCGTTAGTGCCATTGGTTCCGTCTTGTCCGTTTGCTCCATCTTGGCCGTCGGAGCCATTTTGACCATCGTTACCATCTTGTCCGGCAACGCCTTGTTGCCCTTGCGAGCCTGTGGCGCCATCGTCACCATCAAGTGAACAGCCAGTGAGAAGAGAAAGCAAAGAGAGCGCGATAAGTGAGTGCTTAAACATAAAATATCCTGATTATTATTGTTAAAGCAGCTACTTAATCACAAAAATATGACTCTTATATGGCAATGAGGTTTCACAATTATGGTGAGAAATTCATTGATATCACTGAGCTGAATGTAATGCCATTCAAGCGTTAGTATCATCGGTATCAATGGATGAACAGGCAAAAGTTGGTATTGCAGTTGGCGCAATTAGGTACAGACAAAAAATATACAATAATTTTTCAAATTTGATGAACTTTTATTCAAACCTGTTCGTAAGGGTTAGCTATGGGTGACAAAAGTCATTCTTTTTAACCGAGTCTACAGGATGAGTATAATGAAAAAGTTTATAGTAAGTGCCAGCTTCATGCTTCTTATGGCATGCAGCGATAATGACGATAACGATACTGTTACACCTCCGCCACCGCCGCCAGCCCAAGAGTTTTCAGCGACTAAGACCTTTGAATTGATGTTATCAGGAAAGCAAGAAGTACCGATGAATACGTCAATGCAAACCGCTTCCGCAACAGTTGAGCTTGATGAAAATCTGATGCAATTCAGAGCAACACTCGACTACAGCGACGTCGAAGGTTTTAGTGCTGCACATATTCACGATGGTGATTTGGGGGCGAATGGCGATGTGGCATTCGCTTTTGAAGCATCAGATGACAATAAGGTCAGTATTCCAATCACAGATCTGTCTGAGGATCTAATTGAGGATATGTTGGATGGTGATTGGTATATCAATCTACACACCGAAGCCTTTCCAAACGGCGAGTTACGCGCTCAGATTGTATCTGACACGGTAAGCGTGATCACGTTCAAATTAGATGGCTCACAACAGGTGCCAATGAATGAAAGTAGTGCCATGGGGTATGGTTATGCGTCATACGACAGCACCGATGGCGCGCTTTACCTTCGCGCGGTCACTATGGACGTTGATGATGCCACAGCAGCACATATTCACACTGGCCGCATTGGTATGAACGGCGATGTGCTTGTGGTGTTAGAGCAGGACGACGAAGTAATGACAGACTGGGTAACGCCAGATGACACGATGATCGACGAAGCGACATTGAATATTTTGCTCTCGGGTGGACACTACGTCAATGTTCATACGCCAGAGCTACCAAATGGTGAGATCCGCGGCCAAATCCTGACGGACAATTACGCAGTTGCGACATTTGACTTATCCGGCAAACAAGAAGTGCCAGCAGTAGCAACAATGGCATCCGGTGATGGCTATGCCCTTGTTAACACAGATAACTATGAAGTAGAGCTCAGAGTTGTCACTAGCGGTGTTGAGGATGCAACGGCGGCACATATTCATACTGGCCGGATCGGCATGAATGGTGATGTTCTAGTGGGCCTTGAGCAAAGCACCGATGATATGAATGTATGGATGACGCCAGACAACACCATGATCAATGCTGAGATTTTTGCGGTACTCGCATCGGGTGGTCACTATGTTAATGTCCATACTCCTAGCAATCCAAGTGGTGAGTTACGTGGCCAAATTCTTACCAGCAATTATGCGCTCGCTACATTTGCGCTTTCAGGTCAGCAAGAGGTTCCTGCAGTATCGACAATGGCGTCAGGGGATGGCTACGCTTTGGTTAACATGAACGATTATGAAGTTGAACTTCGTGTAGTGACAATGGGTGTTGAGGATGCAACGGCGGCACATATTCATACTGGCCGGATCGGCATGACTGGTGATGTTCTAGTGGGCCTTGAGCAAAGCACCGATGATATGAATGTATGGATGACGCCAGACAACACCATGATCAATGCTGAGATTTTTGCGGTACTCGCATCGGGTGGTCACTATGTTAATGTCCATACTCCTAGCAATCCCAGTGGTGAGCTACGTGGCCAAATTCTTACCAGAAATTATGCACTCGCTACATTTGCGCTTTCAGGTCAGCAAGAGGTTCCTGCGGTATCGACAATGGCGTCAGGGGATGGCTACGCATTGGTTAACATGAACGATTATGAACTTGAACTTCGTGTAGTGACAATGGGTGTTGAGGATGCAACTGCGGCACATATTCATACTGGCCGGATCGGCATGACTGGTGATGTGTTAGTTGGCCTTGAGCAAAGCACCGATGATACGAATGTATGGATGACGCCAGACAACACCATGATCAACGCCGAGATTTTTGCGGTACTCGCATCAGGTGGTCACTATGTTAATGTGCATACACCAGCAAATGCGAGTGGTGAACTCCGTGGTCAGATCCTCACTGACAACTACACGTTGGTAGCGTTTCCATTGAGTGGCGAGCAAGAAGTCCCAGCCGTTACAACCACTGCCACTGGTAGTGGATATGCTTTGGTAAATCGAAACGGCTTTGACCTTGAATTACAAGTCCTCACCTCAGGTGTTGCTGATGCAACGGCTGCGCATATACATACTGGCATTGCTGGTGAAAACGGCCCTGTGTTATTGGCATTAATGCAAGATAGTAGTGATGCCAATCGCTGGATGGCTCCGGCCAATGCAGCATTGACAGCGGAAATATTTGCGATTCTGGCAGGCGGTGGTCACTACGTAAATGTGCATACACCAGCAAATCCAAGTGGTGAGTTAAGAGGCCAAATAGTTAATTAACCTGATCTGCGCATAAAAAATTGAACGAAAAGCCCTTGTGGTGATCTGATCAAAGATCAGATCACCACAAGGGCATGAATAACTTAGACGCGATTTTCGTAGATGCGGATAATGTTGTTTGTTGTTTGTTGTTTGTTGTTTGTTGTTTGTTGTTTGTTGTTTGTTGTTTTAATCTCATTGGCAGACTACTTGTATGCTGATAAAGGTTATGCATCAGGTAGCTAAAAGGCTAAATTTAGCAGAACAAGGAACTAACTTTGTTACAGAACAACGAAGTAATACGATGCGACAATCTATGTCAAATTGGTATAAAGCGAAGCTATCAAAGGGTTTCAGTATTGAAGCTGTATTTGATTAACTTAAGTCTGATAGACCAAATAAGACACCGTAGCTATGTTTCATTTGTGGTGAATTTGATCACAGGGCTTACTGTTTATATCTTTCAAGTAAAGAAGCTGAGTATAAAGATTACTCAGCTCTAGTTCTTAAGTTAGCTACTTCCTCCTCTGAAACCCTTAACTTTCTCACTTCTCATTGTCTTCTTAGAGAAATCCAAAACCACGGCCAGCTGTGCTTGGGTCATATTAGCAGCATGACGATAACTAATAGAAGATGTTAATGTAAGTTCAAGTAGTGACAAAGGTCAGAAGCTCAGTACGAATGTAGCAATCAGAGTTCGTTATTCAAGCATCTCAACGAGCCAATGTAGATGCACAGTTTGAGGAAGGAGAGAAGGGGTCGAGACAATAAGAGGGGTGTTGATAATTAACCTCAAGTTTGGATAAGGAATGTTCTACCTCCTTGTCTAGTCAGAGAGTTTTAGGAGAAACACCGCGTCCTGCTTTCGCTTTAGATACCTACTTGCTGTAGGCAAGGCGAATTTACTTACCAATAGCTGGCTATTTGAACGAAGCGCTGAAACTGGCTGCTAGAAAGGCATTAATTATCCGCAGCTCAGGTTAATTACTTCAATGCAGGTCAAGGAGTCTATAACCAAACTGTTAAAAGCCCATTGAGCGTAATATAGAAAATAGTAATTTTTATTAAAGATTTTTAAAGAACTCTGGAAGAGGATTACTAGAGAATACAATCAACATAAAAATCGGAATAAAAATGGGCGCT
>NZ_MBQA01000175.1:0-27803 GCF_001709235.1 Pseudoalteromonas sp. BMB | reverse complement strand
CAGAAGAACAAAAATCAAACAGTAAAGGTCAACAGGCCCTAGGCGATAACAGCATAAATGAAGCACAGATTATAAAAGGAATAAAAAATGAACAACCATATAAACTATGTAGAATTAGCAGCAAAAGACTTAGTAGCAACACAAGCTTTCTTCGAACAGGTGTTTGATTGGCAATTTGAATCTTACGGGCCAGATTATATTGCGTTTGCAAATTCAGGCCTTGATGGCGGCTTTTTCCAAGCCGATGTGTCTTCTAAACAAGCGCAAGGTGGAGCGCTCGTAGTGTTATACAGCGATGAGTTGGAAGCCGTGCAAAGCAAAGTAGAGCAAGCGGGCGGAGAGATAAGCAAAGCTATATTTGAATTTCCTGGCGGTCGTCGCTTTCATTTTATTGAGCCGAGCGGCAATGAGTTTGCAGTGTGGTCCAAATAACCCGAGTTTAAAAGTAATTAGTTAACACATTCCTAATTCAAACCTCAGCTTAAATAACCAAACGGTGTGTTGTAAAGCCCCTTTACAGCACACGTAAATACTGAGGTTTTGCTGCAATAATCTTTCGTTTTCAGAACAGATAAAAACTTGAATTCGTTGCTATTGTGAACAATAGTTATTAAACACTGATGCAAACATCTCTTTGTGTTTGATACCTACTTACTGCGTGATCAGCCAATAGACTTATCTAATGGGTTTAGGTTTAGCGTAGAAGTGCTGGTGACAAGGGCAATCATTGTACAAAACACCGCTAAATGCATCTTCACCATACTTAGGTTTGATTAGGCAATGAGACGGATATTCTTAGTTGTTGGTATTTTACTCTCCTTAACCATGCTTATGGCCGATAAATTGGGCCTATTCTTATTGTTGCCTATTACTTTTATTGCCATCAGCGCTTTAGTTTTTTTGTTTGTAGCACTGCTTTGGTGGCAAGTACAAGATACTAAAAAAATTATGGTTGATGATGGCTCTAGCGTGCCACAAATGATGTTAGACAGCGACGGCGTTATCCTACAAGCCAATGAGCAAATGCAATCCATACTGGGTGTTGGCAGCTCAGTAATAGGGTTAAAACTTGAAAATTTAATCGCGGTGAGCGGTAATATCCATAGCGAGGGCAAGAGTGGTGCAACAAGCATGTTCGAAGCGCTCGTAACGCAAAGCTATGGTAATTGCACGACCAAACACAGTGGCAAAGTTATTAGTCCTGTTACTTTACCAATTAAAGTCGCGGATACCGTTACAGGATATCTCTGTTATTTTAATACTAGCAGCAGAGAAAACCGCCTCGCTCAGGCACTAGAAGAAGAAAAAGAATTGCTCGAAGTGACGCTGAGTTCTATTGGTGATGGCGTGATCTGTACAGACGTAAATGGTGTGATCACTTATATTAACCCTGTCACAGAAGCTATTCTCGCGATGTTAAATGAAGAAGTGGTCGGGCGGCGATTTGATGATGTTATGTCTATGTATCACGAAGAAACCAAAGCTTCGGTGAATAAATTCCCTGAGCTTTGTCTAAAGCAAGGCCATACCATTTGTTTACCTGAACTCACTTCCATCACCAATCATCTTGGTCTTACCTTTGCTATCCAAGATTCCTTCTCTCCTATTATAGCTAAAGATGGCAGCTACCTTGGCACTGTAATGGTCTTTCAAGATGTGACAGAGTCGAGATTGATGGCGAAAAAAATGAATCACCTTGCTCATCACGATGCATTGACCGGGTTACCCAATCGCTTATTGCTGCATGACCGTTTAGTGCAGGCTTGTAAACGAGCCAAGCGCATGAGTCATCAATTTGCTTTGGTATTTATTGACGTCAACAAATTCAAAAAAATCAACGACTCACTGGGGCACGATTATGGTGACTTATTACTCAAAGAAATTGCGAGTCGATTAACTCAGCAAATTCGAGGATGCGACACCGTTGCCAGAATGGGGGGCGATGAATTTGTGTTACTCATTG
Organism: Pseudoalteromonas sp. BMB; assembly: GCF_001709235.1. NCBI lineage: Bacteria > Pseudomonadati > Pseudomonadota > Gammaproteobacteria > Alteromonadales > Pseudoalteromonadaceae > Pseudoalteromonas > Pseudoalteromonas sp. BMB. Next base: position 25,840 of record NZ_MBQA01000175.1, on the reverse strand, counting down.
ACGGGATCCAAGATAAAAAATATGTACGTAAGGTGGTGAGTAAAGTATTGAGTAGCGTTAATGGACAATATTGTTTGCGCCAAGTTAGCCTAAAAGCCACGGTGAGTGCTGGCGTTGCAATTTATCCTGATGATGGTGACAACACGGAAGCTTTGTTAAAGCATGCTGATACCGCAATGTATCGAGCTAAAAAAGCCACACAAACGGAGTTTCAATTTTATAACGCACGCCTAGATCACGAATCGGAACAGCGTTTAGTGCAAGAAAGTCGGATCATTCAGGGGTTAGATAATCGAGAATTTATTCCTTATTACCAGCCTATTGTCGATGCGCATACCCGCAAGATTAAAAAACTTGAAGTGCTCGCAAGGTGGCAGCAAGATGAACAATTGTTGGTACCTGAAGACTTTTTTGAAGCGGCATGTGATGGCGATCTGATGGTAGAAATTGGGCAACAGCTCAGAGCACTGGCCTTTCAGGCGATGAAAACATGGTTTTACGAGTACGATAATCTCGTGGTTAGCTTTAATTTTTCGCTTGCTGAACTCACCAATAAAACCGTAATAAAAAACTTTATGGAGCAGGCTGCGCAACATCAGTTGCCATCTCGGCAAATTGAAATAGAAATCAAAGAAGTTGACCTGATAGAGCTACTTGATAAAGCACCGGAAGTGATGGCGGAATTAGAGCAAACTGGTATGCGGATCTCAATTGATCATTTTGGTGTCGGGCATACCAGCATGCTGTACTTGCAGAAGCTCACGTTTGAAACCATTAAAATTCCACCGGCTTTCCTTGCGACCCCGCAGTCGGTTGCCTCACAAAATGATATTGCAAAATTGATAGTACAGATGGCAAAGAGCTTGGATGTAGAATGTGTGGCGGTAGGTGTTGAGACCGCGTTGCAAGCTAAGTCTCTTAATCTCAATGGCTGTCACCTTATCCAAGGCAACCACCTTTTTGCTCCGGCCCCAGAGTCAGAGATCACCCCGATTCTCAGTACCCATATGAGCATAGAAAGGCGCAGATTAGGTCAAAACTAGGTACATTCTAGTAACTCAAATCTTTATAGTTTATGCGGTATGTAAATAAGCACTTTTCGTTGAAATAGACAAACACCTCATCATTTTAGGCAAACATTCATAATTACGCTTACCTATACTAGATAGCAACAAAGCGCAGTGTTCTTGGCAACGTATATCAGCGCATTAGTCACATTCATTTTTGAGGGTTTCACATGAACAAAGTTACTTTTCCAAACACAAATGGTTTAGCTATCACGCTTTCAGGTTTACTCAATTTACCTACAGAGTTTGACGAGTTGAAGACTTATCCTGCCATTGTTGTTTCTCACCCCGGTGGTGGCGTTAAGGAACAAACTGCTGGCACCTATGCATCTAGATTGGCGGAGCAAGGGTTCGTTACCATCGCCTACGATGCTTCATATCAAGGGGAAAGTACGGGTGAGCCTCGTCAATTAGAAAACCCACATGTGCGTACCGAAGATATCAGTGCTGTGATTGATTACCTTACGACCCTGTCATTTGTTGATAACGATCGAGTTGGTGTCATGGGGATTTGTGCTGGTGCTGGCTATTCGGCGAATGCAGCAATCAATGACCAAAGAATTAAAGCGGTTGGTATGGTCAGTATGGTAAATATTGGACAAATGTTTAGAAATGGTTGGGATAATAGCGTAGCTGATGCACTTGCTATGCCTTATATTCAGGCGGGGTCTGACGCTCGCTCTGCTGATGCAAATAGCGATGAGACAGCAACAATCCCTCTAGCACCACTTAGAGAAGAGGATGCCCCTAACGAAGAACTTCGCCAAGCGTGGGAGTACTATCATACAGCGCGAGCCGCACACCCTACTGCGCCAGGTTTTGCAACTGCGCGAAGCCTGACTCAAATCATTACATACGATGCTTTTTTTAAGTCTGAAGCCTTCCTTACCCAACCGCTACTTGCGGTAGTTGGCAGTGTTGCTGGTAGCAAATGGATGAGCGATGACCTGATAGCAAGAGCGGCTTCAACAGACAAAGCCATGCATGTTGTGAACGGAGCAAACCACATGGAATTGTACGATGGCGAAGCGCAAGTCAATGAAGCCGTAAGCGTGTTAACAGCGTTTTTCAAACGTACGCTTTAGGTTTGGCTGTAAATGGGTAATTACCACTCGTTACTTGGAATCGGAGATAACAATGGTTCAGCAAGAAATTACGTTTAGAAATAAAGACATGGCTTGGGATATCGCTGCACTGATGCTAACCCCAGATGACTTTAATCCCTTGAACAAATACCCAGCGGTAGTGTCAGTACATCCGTTTGGTAGCTGCAAAGAGCAAACGTCGAGTGCTATCTACGGACGAGCACTGGCCGATGCTGGCTATGTGGTTATTGCTTACGATGCCAGCTTTCAGGGTCGTTCGGGAGGACTACCGCGATTCAAGGAAGATCCGCATCAGCGAGTTGAAGATATTAGCCATGCAATAGATTATTTAGTTACCTTAGATTTCGTGGATGCAAACCGTATTGCTTCACTTGGGATCTGTGGCGGCGGTGGTTATGTATTTAATTCAGCGCTTACAGAGAAAAGGATAAAAGCCGCGATCGGTGTGACGCCCGTTAACCTTGGTCGTTTATTCCGTGAAGATTTCTCTGAATTTAATCCTTTAGGTACGCTTGAGGCGATATCACAGCGGCGTACCGCGGAAGCATTGGGGGCTGAAAGGCAAGTAAATGAGCTGCTACCGCCAAGCCTAGAATTTGCTAAACAAAACGGCTTAACGGAGCGTGATGTTTTTGAAGCGACCGAGTATTACAAAACAAAACGAGGCCAAGCTGAGGGCGGTGCAACGCGGATGTTGTTTTCGCACGCGCACAAAATTTTAAGTTGGGACGCGTTTGCATTTGCTGAAACGTTGATGACACAGCCTATGATGGCCATTGTTGGTCAAAAGATAGGTGCATTTGGCGCTTATCGTGATGGTAAGGCAATATACGGGAAGTCATTTGCTTCGGCAGACAGGCAATTGGTTGAATTATCAGAGTGGTCTCATTACGATCTTTATGATCATCCAGAAGCCGTTGCGTTAGCCGTGGAGCAAATTATTCCATTTTTAGCTAAGCATGTGTAAGCACTAAGGGGGAGTTAAATGGTTGAGGATTATCGTGAACTCGTGAAACCACTGGCACAGCGTGTACTGCTGTGCTGTAAAAAGTCCGGAGATCATGAGAGCCAAGTGCAAAAGCTTTCTATGCATATTCGCAGTGCCCCAACAGAGCCATTACATTGTATTTATACGTTGAGTTTGGCGGTGGTGCTTCAAGGTACAAAGCAAATCTCGATAGATAACGAAATTTTGTTTTGCTCCGCAGGCCAAGCTATGCTGACGACGTTTGATTTACCGCTCATTTCTCATGTGACCGAAGCCTCTCGCCATCACCCCTTTGTTGGTATGCTTGTTAAACTCGATTACAACCTTATTTTGCAAACTGCGGCGGAGCTCAACTTAAGTAAGCCCGCAAAGCAATCAGTCACCAAATCTATCTCAATACATCATATTGATGCAGGCTTAACCGACGCATTGTCTCGATTATTTTCTCTTGAGTACGACGCAAATTTGCGAGATAGCTTAGCGCCGCTTATTGAAAAGGAAATCGTCATTAGATTGCTACAGGGGCCGCATGCTGAGACCTTAACTCGGTTGGCTTTTGAGGGGTCTGCAAGCAGTCAAATTGTAAAAGCAGTGAGCTGGCTTAAAACCAACTTTATGCGACCAATTGAAATCAATGAACTGGCAGAGCGAGTGCACATGAGTGCGTCTTCTTTTCGGCAGCATTTCAAAAGTACCACAGGCACAAGCCCATTACAGTATCTTAAAACCCTGCGTTTACAAGAAGCGCGAGAGCAAATGTTGATTAATGGTTTAGATGCCAACCAAGCCAGTGGTGTGGTGGGTTATGAGAGCCCGTCGCAGTTCAGCCGTGAGTACAGTCGATTATTCGGATTACCACCGCAAAAAGACATTCAGAGACTTAAATTGAGCTAAGTTTAATAAAAATATTCCTAAAACTTTCCCTTCGTTCGTTTATAGATTTACAGAGCTTCACTCACTTGCTCTGCCAACAACAAGAATGAAGGGAATACCATGAGCAATAATACATCTCGTTATAACAAACACCTTATTGCGCTTGCTATTAGTGGCGCGTTATTGGGGTCACACACAGCTATTGCACAAGCAAAAGAAACGCAAGAAACTACAGAAAAAAAGAAACTACTCGACCTTGAGCGAATTGTCGTGACTGGCAGCGGTGGGCGCGGCCAAACTAAGTTGGAATCATCGGTCTCAGTGACCACATTAAACGCCGAGCAGTTGGCGCGAGAAGCACCGCTAGGTACGGCGGATCTACTGGAAAGCGTGCCAGGCTTTTGGGTTGAAGATTCAGGTGGTGAAACCAACAATAATGTTGCGCCTAGAGGACTACGTGGCGGTGAAGGCTTCCGTTACATTGGCGTTGAAGAAGACGGGCTACCTGTGGTGTACGACGGCGTATGGGTTGATTTCTATCAGCGTCAAGATATCACGATTGAACATATGGAAGCGGTTCGTGGGGGCACCTCAGGCCTACTGACCACAAATGGCCCCGCGGCGTTAGTAAACTTTATTACCCGTAAACCGGATGATATTGAAGAAGCGACGATCCGCTTAACTGCTGCCGATTACGGCATGTATCGCGGCGAGTTCTTTTATGGCACACCCATTAGTGACAACTGGAAAATGTCGATAGGTGGCTCTTATCGTCGTTCTGATGGCGTGAGAGACACAGAGTTTACCGCAGATCATGGCGGTCAACTTCGACTCAATTTAGTACGTGAGTTTGACAAAGGCCAACTCACGCTGTCTGCCAAACACCTCAATGACCATACCACTTTCTTTGTGCCTATTCCGCTTAGAGATCAAAGCGACCCTAAAGGCATTGCTGGTGTTGACCCACAGCATGGCACCTTAATTGGTAATGGTCAGCGCTTTTTACACTATTTACAGCCTGATGGCAGCTATAAAACACGAGACCTTAAAGATGGGCAGCATACCAAGTTTAGTACCATAGGCTATCACTTAGATTGGGAGTTAAGCGACCGTTGGCTACTCAATACAGCTGGCCGTTACTCACAGTTTGAAAACGACATGTATATTTTGCTTAACTTCGATAACTCGACGCTCGTCAATGCCAATACCCGACTTGGGCAGCAAGATGTGCAAAATATGCTGGACCAGTTTGCCAGTGATGGCGCCGTTGCCGCACGGTATAGATACGTCGATAGTGGTGAAATACTGAAAGATGTCAGCAACTTAAACGGAAACGGCTTAGTCACCACAAGCTACCCGCTTTATTCGCGCTACGATGCTGAGCAGTTTGTTAATAAGCTCAATTTTACCTATGAAGGTGATCAGCACACGCTGACCATAGGGTGGTTATTTGCCTATGTAGATGCGGACTCCTTGCCAGTTGATAAATGGGAATCGCAGTTTTTAACGGAAGTAAAAGACAATGCTCGATTACTCGATATTGTTGCAGTTAACAGCAATCAACAAGTGGTTGGTCAATTAACCGACCACGGTTCAACAGGTTATGCTCCTGGTTGGGGACAGGCAACCGCTTTTGGTACCAGTACTTCCAACTCTTTATTTATCAATGAACAATATCAAGCAACCGATAACCTTCGTATTGACGGTGGGGTTCGGATTGAGTGGTTGGAGCTAGATAGCACCGCCTCCGCAACCACATTTGCACAGCCTGTTGCGGGCGCTTTTGACAGCGCTGGTAATGACATAGATAACAATCTTGCCAACAATTACGTCGATATGCCGTCAAACAAATTCCTGTCAAAAACTCGTAGCGAAACCGAAACCGCATGGACGGTGGGATTCAATTATACCTTCTCGGATGATGTGTCAGTATTTGGTCGTTATGCCGATGCCTTTGAAATGCCAAGGTTAATGAGCTTTGGTCAGAATATTCACTCGGGGGTTGATGCCGACTTTAATGACAGCGTTAATCTAACCTTTAGCGAGTTGGGTACTCGTTATGCTGGTGATTCAATTGGCGCATCACTGACTTTGTTTAGAACTAAATTTAATGACTTAGTGGAACGTAATTTTACCGGCAGCGATGGTGAGGTGGCGAATCAAACCATAGACACTGTCACCGATGGTCTTGAGTTTGAAACAGTGTGGCAGGCGCATGACAATTTACAGCTTGAGCTGACAGGCGTGTTGCAAGACCCAAAAATGGAAGGATTTACCGGAGCATTTGCACATTGGGAAGGCAAGCAAGTGAAGCGCACACCCAAAGTGCAGCTTAGGTTAACGCCAACCTACTACTTTGACGATGGTGATATCTATTTAACTATTCACCATTTGGGAGAGCGTTACTCAGATGGGGAGAATAAGTTTGAGCTCCCTGCCTACACCACAATCGATATGGGGGTGAATTATCGCTTTACCGACGCGGTTGCGCTGCATGTGAAAGCGACAAATATCAGTGATGAGCTCGGGTTAACCGAAGGAAACCCGCGGGCCATCAACGATGTTCAAGCAGGATACGACTATTACTATGCTCGGCCGATCTTAGGACGCACCATCAGCGCCTCGCTGACGCTGAATTTTTAGAGCCTAATCGGGTTCACCTGAGTGCGCTTAGTTCATTGTTGCTTAACTTTTTGCTCAGCCCACTATGTAGCAAGTCGAGTGTTGTGACCAAAACTCACTCAGGGGAACAAAAATTAAATAGCAAAGGTCATTAGGCCCTGTATTTCCCTTGCTAATTTGCACACTGCCCAGTGCTCATTAGTTCACTCAAGCCCGCTAAAAGCGGGCTTTTCTCAGGAAGTTATTATGAACCAGAGTGTCTTTTATACATTTTTGCAAAGCAGTTTATTACTGTTTTCTTTGTTGCTCACACCACTTTGTGCAGCGCTACAGATCACCCCAAAACCACTGAGTGCTAGTGTTGGTAACGGTCACTTTAACCTTACCCATGACAGTAAAATTACCTTTAACCAGCAGCAAGCTCAAAGCGTTGCGCAGCAATTAGCGACCTTGTTACGCCCGCCTACGGGCTATCAGTTGCCAGTGTCTCAGGCTGATAGCACAACTAAAAATAGTATTGCCTTTAAGATTGTCGATATACCGCTATCTCAAGAGGGATATGCGCTGAGCGTGACGCCTGAAGGGGTTGAAATACAAGCGAATACAGCGACCGGATTATTTTGGGGGATGCAGTCACTGCGACAATTACTCCCTGCTGAGATAGAGTCGCGTATGCCCATCAATCAGGCGAATTGGGCAATACCTGCGGTAGAAATAAAAGATCAGCCCAGATTCTCATACCGTGGCATGCATTTAGATGTAAGTCGGCACTTTTTCGATGTGGCGTTCGTGAAGCGTTATATCGATTGGCTGGCGATGCATAAATTCAATGTCTTTCAGTGGCACCTAACCGATGATCAAGGCTGGCGAATCGCCATTGATGCGTACCCTAAACTAACCGAGATTGGGGCAACACGGCCTCATACCGTGGTTGGCCATACCTATGATTATCAACCATTGTTTGATAATAAAACGGTATCGGGCTTTTATACCAAGGCGCAAATTAAGGACGTGGTTGAGTACGCGCAGGCGCGACATATTGAAGTGATCCCTGAAATCGATATTCCGGGGCATAGCAGTGCGATGCTTGCCGCATATCCCGAGTTATCTTGCCACCAGCGAGCAGTAAAGGTGCAGCCACAGTTTGGGATTTTTGAAGATGTGCTTTGTCCCCGTGAAGACGTGTTTGCGTTTCTTGGTGTTGTATACAAAGAGGTTGCCGAGCTATTTCCGAGCCAATATATCCACATTGGTGGCGATGAGGTGATAAAAAAGCAGTGGTTAGAAAGCCCCGAGGTGAAAAAGTTGATGCAACAGCATCAGTTAACCACACCTGAGCAAGTGCAAAGCTATTTTATTAAACGGGTCGCTAAAATCGTCCAAAATCTTGGCAAAACGGTAATTGGTTGGGATGAAATATTAGAAGGAGGGGTGGCGGATGACGCCGTGATCATGTCTTGGCGGGGCACGGAAGGAGGCATCCAAGCTGCAAAAATGGGCCATCAGGTGATCATGAGTCCTTATCAATATATTTATTTTGATGCCTATCAATCGCGCAATCTTGATGAACCCAAAGCCATCCACGGGCTTTCAAGTCTAAAAAACGTTTATCAATATGAGCCACAGCCGAGCCACTTAAGCGCTGAGCAGCAAGCCTTTATTATTGGTGCGCAAGGGGCACTTTGGACTGAATATATAAAAACACCTCGTCATGCCGAGTATATGCTGTTTCCGCGCTTGAGTGCGCTGGCCGAAACATTGTGGTCGAATAAAACACAAAAGTCGTGGTCTGATTACAGCCAATATCGGTTACCCGCGCTTTTAAAACGTTACCAGCAGATGCACCTCAATACTGCTTATAGTAGCCATAAGCCTATTATTTCAAGCGAGATTAATGGGCAGCAGCTCGTCGCCACCATCACCTCTGAAATTGCCGACACGGCTATTTACTATACCTTAGACGGCAGCGAGCCAACGCTGCAATCGCAGCAATATCAAAAGCCACTAGTGATAACTGACGAAACGCAGCTTCGTGCCCGCAGTTATGTAAGCGATTTGGGGCAATTGGTAGGCGATGCGCGTTTAACGCTTTCACCTCATTTAGCGCTTGGAAAAGAAATAACGCTTGCCTCGTTAGCTGCCGAAGGCTCTGCGACTAAGCTGCAGGATGGTCAATTTGCTTATGATCAATTTTACAGCGTTGATGATTATGCGATTTTTTACGATACCGATCTTGAGGCGGTTATTGACTTAGATGCGTCAACGCAAGTGCAGCAGGTTAAGCTGGGCTTTGACAGCGGGCGACATAGACAACTGCACCCGCCAACACATATTCAAGTGCTGGGTTCAAGTGATAAACAGCAGTGGCAAACGTTAGCTGAGGTTAACAATCCGCGAGGGCCCATGTCGGTGTTGTCGTTTGCTCCTGTAAGTGTGCGCTTTTTAAAGGTGGTGGCCATTAATAGTAAGCAATCTGACGATATTCAAATCCCCAAACTTCCCCTGTATATCGATGAAATAGCGGTATATTAATCACACCAGCCCTAATTAGGGCTTTATTTATGATTCCATTCCCAACTTCCTCGGCTCAAACGTTTACATAGATAGAGTGGCAGCAGTACGCGCTCTATCCGAACAATAACAATATTTTAGGAGCCAACATGTTTGCAAAAAAACAGATAATTACTGCCTCACTGTCAGGCTTAGCCTTGTTGACTGCGAGCCACTATAGCGTCGCACATCCTCACCCAGATAACTTAGCATTACGCTGGCAAGTCGTGGATCATGGCATTGGAGAGAATATCTTTCTTGGCAGTTTGACGATTACTAATAATGGTCTTGAGCCATTGGGTGAGTCTGGCTGGGCGCTTTATTTTAGCTCGGTAAGGCCGCCTGCAAGCGTACTACCAGACTCAGATCCAAATGGTCAGTATGCGCGCCAGCATATCGCCGCACAGAATCTAAGTTTAGAAAATGCCGATGAAGCAAAAAGTGGTGATTACTTTGTACTTAAGCCCGCAGTGGGTTTTGCCCCCATTCAACCGGGTGAATCTCGTACTATTGAAATCGTTGCACAGTATTGGCAAATGCTGAAAAACGACTCACCGTCGGGTTTTCACATTAGCTACAATAATCAAGCGCCTCAAGCTGTGCTGGTGGATGTGATGATGGACTCTAGCGATCCAAAACAAACAAAGCAAGCGGTTAACGATAATATGCCGGTGCAAACGTCCGCCATCCGATTCGCCGAAAACAGCGCGACGCACATGACATTGCCGCTGAAAAATCGCTTGGTTCCTCAGCCCCATTCAGTGGTCACACCGAATGATGAATTCTTAACTTTGATGAGCCAATTAACCAGTATTTCAGCGCCGACTTCATTGACCAAAGAAGCCTCCTTCTTACAAACTGCGCTGCGCGATATTCTGAGTGGCACATTTGCGATTAATAGCACTGTGCAAAATGGCCCGAACCTTATCAAGTTGCAGCTAGACCCAAATCTCGATACCAATCAAGACAATCAGCCGGACTCAAGTGGCTATAAGCTTGAGGTCGATGCATTTTCGGGGATCACCATTACCGGAAGTGACGCCCAAGGGGTGTTTTATGGCATTCAAACACTTCGTCAAATGATCCCTACCGCTGTGTATAAAACGGCTAAAAACTCAGCCACTTTGTCCGACAATGCCGTACTACCCGCTAGCACTATTTTGGATGCACCACGGTTTGAATATCGGGGCATGATGCTGGATGTGTCGCGTAATTTCCAAAGCAAAGAAACGGTATTTAAGTTGTTGGACTTAATGGCATTTTACAAGTTAAACAAATTTGAAATTAACCTTGCCAACGATGAAGGTTGGCGACTAGAAATACCGGGTATTCCTGAACTCACGGAGTTTGGGGCAAAGCGGGGGTATGACCTGAGCGAAAGCACGATGCTGCATACGTTTATGGGAGCTGCCAATGGCTTTGCACCAGGAGATGGGATTGAAAATAAACCCACGGATGAAACCGCGGCAAACTTAGGTACCGCGCCTAGTTATCAGGGGTTTGAAATTGCGCAGCAAAATTTTCTCGGTAAAGGCTGGGGCTACTACACGGTGAATGATTTTAAAGAAATTCTTCAGTATGCCGCTGACCGTCATATTGATGTGATCATCGAATATGATTTTCCAGCCCATGCGCGCGCAGCAATCAAAGCGATGGAATATCGCTACAACAAATATAAAGATAGCGACCCAGTTGAAGCAAATCGTTTTAGATTGATTGATCCGCTCGACCAGTCGCAGTATTACACCCCACAATTTTATACCGACAACTTTATTAACCCAGCGCTTGAGAGCACCTTTACTTTCCTCAACCATGTGGTGAAAGAAACACGCGCCATTTATGATGCCGTGCCCGATGCGACATTGACTCGGCTGCATGGCGGTGGTGACGAGCTGCCACATTTAGGTCCGAATGAATGGTGGGCGCAATCTCCAGCGGTCGATCAAAACCCAGCTACAGCGGGCAAAACCGATGCAGAGCTGTTTGACTACTTCTTTTTACGCTGGAAGCAGATAGTCAATCAGCATGGTTTTGATATGGCAACTTGGGGCGATGTGTTGTCGCACAATGGTACGGGTAATGTTAGTTACGGTGAGATATTCCCCGTGTTTTGGAATAACGTGTGGGGTTGGGGCAATGAGCATCAGGCCTACAAATTTGCGAACCAAGGTCACAAAGTCGTGCTGGCCCATGCGACAAACTTGTATCTTGACCTTGCGTATAACAAACATCCTGATGAAATAGGCTATCACTGGGCAGGTTACACAGATACCAAAAAGGCGTTTGAATATCGTCCGTTTAATATTTACGCCAATGCAGAGCGTGACAAGCTCGGCAATCCAGTGCCGTGGGACCCAAAATGGGTGTTACTGAGCGAAGCGGGTAAACAAAATGTTCAAGGTATTCAGGCGCAACTATTTGGCGAAAACCAAAAGTCACCAGAAATTCTTGATTATATGACTTTCCCGAAATTACTGGGTGCTGCTGAGCGTGCATGGGTGCAAGATATGCCAGCGCAAGGCGCAGCGACTACTGAGGCTTGGCACACCTTTACCAATACCTTAGGACAATACGCTCTACCACTATTGGACTATTACCAAGTGGTCGATATTAATGCTCAAATACCACAGCAGGTAGGGGTAAATTATCGTATTCCATTACCTGGAGGCGCGATTGAAGGTGGTAAGTTAATCGTCAATACCCGGTTTGTTGGCATGGCTACGGAGTATTCGGTTGACCAAGGCATAACATGGCATCGCTATGAAGGGCCTGTGACATTGACCGCGTCATCTAAAGTACAACTCAGAACGGTGAGTGATTCGGGCAAAGTAAGCCGAGTCGCAACGGTTAATTAAGCAAATTGGTTTAAGCAACGCCAGCGAACCTATTAATTTATGGGTTCGCTGCACGCTAACACAAATGGAAGAGTAGGATGCGTATTCATGCCACCGTTATTATCTTTTAAGCGTAAAGCCGTTGATACCACTACGGCAGCTGCAAACGACGACCTTGCACGTCGTCAGCAGGTAGAGGAGTTGTTTTTAAAACAACAGCAAAAGCTGATCCGCCACATTATGGGCAAAGGGTTAGACAAACGTGAGGCGGAAGACGTTGCCCAAGAGGCGTTTGTGAAATTGCTTGGACTTGAGCAGGATAATGTCAGCAACTACATCGCTGCGTACTTGTATAAAATTGCAACCAATTTGGCCATTGATAAGCTGCGGCGTAAAGCGCGTAGCCCGTTTGATGATCGTGAGCACGATAGCGATCAAATGCCACAACCTTACGCAAGTGCTAACCCTGAACAAAACCACCACAACCAAGAGCTACTTAAAGAAATGGAAAAGTCTCTCGCAAGCTTACCCGACAAATGTAGGCTGGCTTTTTTATTGTATAAAATACGTGGTCAAAGCTATGAGGAGATAGCTTTGACCTTACAGATATCCCCAAGTATGGTAAGAAAATATGTATTACGTGCAGTTCGTCATTGCTACCAGCAGTTACAGCATGAGCTTTGATCATGAGTGTTAAGGATATAAACATGACTCCATTATCTGACGATTTAGCAATAATTGAAGAACAAGCCGCTGATTGGTTATTAGTCTTAGACGAGCAGCAGATCTCACCTCATGACAGCACTCAATATCCACAGCCGCTTAACGTGTGGTTAGCTGAAAATCCGCTTCACAGTGATGTGTTCAACAACATGTTGGAGTTTTGGACGCTTTCAGCCCAACTTGACGATGACTATGTTACTCAGCAGCTTGCACAGCTGGATGCACAAAACACCATGGCTGCACCTGACATCAAGCCACAGTCCAAACGCCGCGCTCAGCCTTGGTATCTTGCGATTGCCGCGACTTTGCTGTTGGTTGGTTTGGTGACTTTTATGGCACCGGAGCAGCCACTACAGCAAGCACCGGTTGCTAGTGCTAAGCCAGCACCAGTCGATACAGTGTACAGCGAGTTCTTTCAAACTAAGGTCAATGAGCACCGCACCATTACCCTTGATGATAATAGTCAGGTTGATTTAGGGGCCAATAGCCAATTGGCTGTACGCTACAGCAACACTTCAAGAGAACTGCTGTTATACCAAGGTGAGGCGCTGTTTAGCGTGAGTAAAGACAAGCAGAGACCGTTTATCGTGCGCTACCAAAACAGCCAAGTCGAGGCGCTAGGCACAGTGTTTAATGTTCGCGCCAATCCGGCTTCAATTAGAGTCGATGTGCTTGAGGGCCGTGTGGCTGTGACTCAGCAACAAGCCATTAAATTGACCCAAGGGCAAGCGGTAGAAGTCACGCAGCAAGGCGAAGTTACCCGTAGTAAAGCCCAGGGTGAAGCGTTGACCATGGCGTGGCAAAAAGGCTACTTAGTGTATCAAAACGCAGAATTAGGCAATGTGCTTAATGATGTGTCGCGATATAGCGAAATCAAAGTGAAGTTAAGCGATCAGCGCCTAGCAAAACTGACCTACAACGGCACCTTTTTAACCACTGAAATAGGCGATTGGCTCAATAGTTTAGAAAAAATTTATCCAATCACTGTGATGCAAAAAGGCGAGGAATACACCCTAATCGCAAATTAGCTAAAAGTGTCATAGCAAAGTCACAATATAAGTGGTACAAAGTTTATACAATAATAAAGACATTGATTTAAACTATGTTATTCAAGCTATTAATCCCGCTGTTAGCGTGGTTAATATGGTTTGGTGGCGTTGCATTTGCTACCACGGATCATCAATTTAACTTGCCTAAAGCGACTTTGCAGCAGCGTTTACTCGATATTGCTGCGCAAAGTGGCTGGCAGTTAAGTGCAGCCGAAATTCCAGCTAACATTAGTGTTGAGCAGGTAACTGGCCGCTACACCCTCGAACAAGTCTTGCTTACCAGCTTTCAACAAGCTGCCTACGACTTTTCCCTAGACCCAGAGCAGCAGCGTATTTTTGTGACTCCTAAAAAACTTGAGTCTGCACAACACTTTGAGCGCATTATCGTAACGGGTGTAAGCGGCAAAAACCGTAGCATTTTAAACTCGTCTATTTCAATCACTCAGCTTGCAAGCCTACAACTTGAAAAACAAACACCATATTCCAGTGCAGAAGCGCTTAAAAATATCACCGGTTTTTGGGTTGAAGACTCGGGTGGTGAAACTAATAATAACGTTGCGCCAAGGGGGCTTAGAGGCGGCGAGGGGTTTAGATTTATCAGCCTGATGGAAGATGGGTTGCCCGTGACCTATGACGGTATTTGGGGGGACTTTTTTTTACGTCCAGACTTAACTCATCAAGCCATTGAAGCGGTGCGTGGCGGCAGTAGCGGTATTTTTACGGTGAACGGGCCTGCGGCAATGGTGAACTATATCGGCAGGCGAGGCTCAGAAAATCCTTTTAATTTAGTGAAAGTGAGTCAGGGATTGAGCTATGACTACACTCGTTTTGATGGCGTGTTTAGCGGAGCGTTGAATGATGAATGGTTTTATACGGTAGGCGGGTTTTATCGTACTTCCGATGGTATTCGGGAGCCGGGTTATCAAAGCGACTTAGGGGGCCAAGTGAGTGCGCGCCTGAGCTGGTTAACCGATGCATTTGAGCTTGATTTTAGCTATAAACATTTAAACGATAAAACCAGCTTTTACGCGCCTTTAGTGATGCAAAATAGCGGCGAAATTCGAGAGCTGGCGAGCCTGCCTTATGACGATGGAACGCTACTGAGCGACGATCTAAGATCGCTCACCTTCTTCACTCCGGAAGGACGCGTGCAGCGTGACTTAGAAGACGCTCAGCAAACACGCCTAAATAGCTACACTTTACTATTTAATACGCCGCTTTTTGAACACGTAAACCTGAGCAATCGTACGCAATTTTCGAGTCTAAACAATGACTTGTATACCTTAATGAATTTGGGCAACCAAACCATAGTCGATGCCACAAGCCGATTGCAACACGCCGATATCACCGAATTTAAACGCCATTTTGCAAATAGCGCATTGCGCCCTCGATACTTACGTTATTCAGATAACACCTTAGTTGCCAACCCTGCAACGCTTAATGGTAATGGTCTCGTGACCGCTAGTTATCCTTTATATTCACGTTACAGGCAACAGCAGCTGGTAAATCATTTTAGTGTGGACTATCTCGACGCGCAGTGGTCACTGACCCTCGGCCATATTTACGCTCGAAGTGATTTCGACGAGTTACCACTAGATAAATGGCTTGGCGCGTTACTAACGGATGTAAAGCATCAACCAGAGCGACTGGACATCGTACTGGTTGATGGGCAAGAAAATGTGATTGCCAATTTTACCGAGCAAGGTTTTTTATCTTACGCCGGTCCCGTTTATTTAAGCGGTAGCGGCTTGTCTCAATCACATTCGCTGTATGCCAATATTGACTGGCAGCTCACTGAAAACCTTAGAGTTGATTTGGCACTTCGTAATGAACATCTGAATCTCACCAGCACGCTACTTGAAGGGGTAAAGTCGTACACGAACTCATCAAAAGCTTCTTACTCCCACTATCTCCCGGCTACTACCTTGCGTGATTCCTTTACGCAAAATGCGCTCAGTATTGGCGCAAATTACCAAATCGGCGACGCTATGGCGATATTTGCACGTTATTCCGACGCCTTTGAAATGCCACGGCTCATTAATTACGGCAATGGCCGCGGGTGGGCTAAAAGTGAAGAAGAGCGCGTACAACAAGATTTTGGTCAACCCATTCGCTTGGCTTTAGGTGAAGTTGGACTGCGTTATCAAACCGCTGATTGGCAGTTTAGTGGCGCATTATTTGAAACCAAGTTTGATCCGCTCCCGCTCACGGTGTATCGCGGTGCGGCTACGACTCAACAAGCCGTTTCAATCAATACCCAAACACGAGGGCTGGAGTTCGAATTTGACTATCAATATAGTCCAGCTTTGCAATTTAGAGCGATAGGTGTGTGGCAAGACGCTGGGTTTTACGGCATTCCGAAGCAATTGCCACAAAGCGAATTTAATGGCAATCAAATAACGCGAACGCCGGAATTACAACTACGACTGACACCGGAATACAAAGCAGGACCTATTACCGCGGCTATCACCTGGTCGTATGTTGGTAAACGCTATTCGGATATCGCTAATCGTTTTGCCTTACCAGCCTATCAAACATGGGATTTATTTACAGAGTTGGCAATTAATGAAAAGCTCAGCGCACAGCTTGAGGTTAAAAACCTCACCAATGCTTTGGGGCTAACTGAGGGCAATCCTAGGGATGATTTAAGCCACCAAGAGGCCATCTTTTACGCTAGACCCATTTTTGGTCGCACCATCAAACTTTCGTTAAGTTATCAGTTTTAAACAAAACCGCTATTATTCGAGCAATTCTATTCCTTGACTTAAAGTGAACTTGAAGTTGTATGCTCCTCTTAAACGAATGACAGTGAACAAACGATAAGAGGTAGAGGCAATGCAAAATAGCTTAGATAAAATCGTCAATGATATAAAAGCCAACTGGAGCGGGTTAAATTCAAGCACCACAGTGACAGTACGTGAGTTGTTAAGTGAACTTACTCAGTCTCCACCGCACGAGTCTTGGCTTGCGAGCATTATGCGTGAAAGACTAGCATCAAAAACACTCTACCAAGACCCTGACCATGGTTTTATGCTGCTAGTCCATGCCGAAGAAAAGGGCACGTACCGCCCGCCCCATGATCATGGCGCAGGTTGGGTATTTTATGCCGTGCAATCCGGCGAAATGGAAATGACAACATACAAACCCATCACCACAGCAAACGGCGAAACCCACCTTGTATCCCGAGGAACAGACACGCTCAAAGCCGGCGATTGCCGAGTGTTTCTACCCGGCGATATCCACGACACCCGCTGCTTAACAGACAACTTCGTTCAATATCGTTTAACCAGTTGTGACTTTAAAGAAGAGAAACGCTCAGGACGGATGATCCAGTATTTGAGGGAGGTGTAGTGGTTTGCAATAACTCAAGGCGATAGTGGGTTTAAGTGTCTTCGCTGACATCTAACCATGGCGTTTTGAAGGGGCTCTGTGTAAATATCGGCGTTCAACAGCTACCATGATAGTTTGCAGTCATGGTAGCTGACGTTCAGCAAGCTCGTTTTGGACATCTCTGAGTTAAAGCATTAACTCTAACTCGTCAGCTTCGGGTAAAAATTTCTATGGGCTAACACCTGTATTTACGGCTGTTCTGGAGAGAAGCGGAAATCAGTCTGGCAACATACGTTTGTTATACATTACAAAACTCTCTAATTATTCTTGAAGTTAGAGAGTTTAAATCTTGATATATACTATCTTCTTTTATACCGACTTCATGTAATTGAATGCTAAGCTCTTCAACTAGTTCTTTTTTTATTTTAAATAAAGATATCTTTCCTGGAATATTTTTAGAAAATATTTCCTCAATCCCATCACTTTTGGTTCCGTGAACGGTAAAGCACCCTTGCTGAGCAAGTATTCGTTTGTTGGTAAATGGCGGCTCAATCGCGATTGGTAGTGCAGGGACAGACGTAGATTGTAATTCCCTAAGAGATTTTGGTAAGTAACTAGATATGTTAATCCCATCATCTTCTGAAAGAGTGTCAGGAGTAAATATAGTTTCTTTATCTACTGTGAATTTATTTAACTCAAACGGATCAATACACCATACAACTCTGTCAGAGCTATTGTCACCTAACAAACAAAAGTACAATGCAACTAAAGGTGACTTTGTCCAATCAAGCAGCCTCGTAGGCAAGCCATAATGCTGCATTAAGGCGTACCTTTGCCAAGAGTTTTTTGGCTCCTTCTCTAGCAGAGGGTAACTATTACAGTTGAATTCAGCTATTATTGTATTTTCTAAACGTTCGTCAATGCCCCTCCAAACAATGCCCGGTTTCAGCTCTAAATCAGGTGAATTCATACCACGAAACCAAAGATCACCATGAATTGTATCCATCGTAGTGTGCAGACTATTAATTTCCGAAATGTACTCAGATAAACTTCCCACTTCCGTAGGTTTCATACTCATGACTCCTCTTTATTCTGTATGCTTGCGTTGCATAACAGTTTAGTATTTATGCGACACGCAGTTTGTGTTGCATAATCGCTTGTTGGACTGAGCTGTTACTCGCTCGATGTGTCAGAGTTGGTGTTATTTATGCTCTGGGAATTGGCTTATTAGAGACATTAGCTAAATCAGTTGGTTTGAACAGCTAATCTATTATTAATTAAGCTTTCCCTGCATCGCTCAGCGCTTATTATGTATCCATTACACCTAAATTTGGCTTGATAAGCAATTATATTTTTTACGCATACAGAGGCCGCTAGTTTGAGCAATTAAGCAGGTTAACTATTTGATTTTACAAAACAGTGCTAATCAAGCAGCCCCTTCTTGGTTAATATCAAAGCGCATCCATGCGCTTCTCGTTCATTCTTTTTAAACGACGAAAAAGAACGAACCAAGAAAACGTCGCCCCAGCATCACATTTAATCCTCAAATCCTAAGCCGATATAGTGCAACCGTCTTGTAAGGCACGTCCTTGTGCCTGACAAGACTTAGCCGACATCCTGTCGGCACATTGCATATCGGCTTATGCTTTTCGGGTGTGATGGAGGGGAAATCGCGCTGTCTGTTAGTTCTGGTTTTATCTCCTGAAGCAGCTAAGTCGCTTACAAGCACCACAAGAATTTATCAGCGCCTTGTGTCTCCCTCATCACACCCGAAAGTAAAGTGCCAATGAGTCATTTCAACGCATGGATGCGTGAAAAGCTGTGGCAGGGACAGGGATGTCCCTTACACAGCGGTGACGTTCATATTGGCGATTTGCTTGAGGAGTCAGTGTGATGTCGGGAGTGCCCTTTCTTTTGCATACTTGTTCTTTGGGCATCAAAGAAAAGTATGTCGTAGCCCATGGATGGGCGTCGAAACCAGTCAGGAGGACGGGCTGACTTAACTCATCGTTCATTCTTTTTAAACGACGAAAAAGAACGAACCAAGAAAACGTCGCCCCAGCATCACACTCAATCCTCAAATCCCAAGCCGATATAGTGCAACCGTCTTGTAAGGCACATCCATGATGCCAGACAAGACTTGGCCGACATCCTGTCGGCACATTGCATATCAGCTTATGCTTTTCGGGTGTGATGGAGGGGGAATAAGTTGCTTGTAAGATCTTCTACGATTTTTACGATGAAGCTGTTTGCAAGGGTTACAAAAACTATCAGTATAGCCTCCTAATTAGCAGTGCGGATAGCTTTGTGGGAGATGTATGGACTCCTCCCCCTTATCGGGAGCAAGAGAAAATAAGTGACCCCCATCACTATAGTAATTAGTGGTGGGTGTCAGCGATTTGCTTTTAAGCGACCATAGTCAATTACACGCTAAGGACAAACCACATCAGAAACGATATCAATGTTGATTTGTGTCTTTGACATGATTATTTCTTCTCTACGATAATTGCAGTGATTGTTGTATCACCAACATTTTTAACTTGATGTTCCCATTGGTCATGCCACATCACGTAGCCATCCGGGATCTCCAAGGTCATGTCTTTTTCACTCGTTGCTATCGTCGCCTTGCCACCTTTTTCGAAGTAAACAGTCTCAGCATTGTGTTTATGCCAGTTATCCTGTTCCCCTGGTTTGAGTGTCATTTTAAGTACGGTAACCTCCTCGTTCTCTAGCAGTAGTTGATATTGGTTTGGAGATGCAATGTGTGCAGCCTCGATCTTCGTGTCTTGTGCAAACGCATTTCCAAACAATAGGACTGAAGTAACAGCAGTAAATACAACCTTTTTCATAGGAATTCCTATTTATGCATACCACGAATAGGGTAGTTGTTTGCAGGATTTCGTATCCAACCTAAGCCACTAATCAATGACTGAAGTTCAGGTCTTACAAACGGGTTGTTTGAAATATCTACTACGTGAACTTTTCCTTCACTATTGACAACAAATAGCCCCGGCTCAGCAAATGGATGATCAGTTTCTTCAGGCGATCTTGGAGCTGATATAAACAACCCAAGTTCTTGCATTTGTTCAACAGTAAGACCGTATGCGATAGGGAAAGTCACATTAAGTCTTTCCATATGACTTTCGAGTTGTTCTTTACTGTCACCAGAAACGGCTATCAAATCTACGCCTGTTTGAGCGAGTTGGTCTTTCGCACTTTCTAACTGGTTTAAGTAGCGAGTACAAAGTGGGCAATGCTGCCCTCGGTAAACAACAACCATCTTCCAATCCAAACCATTTTCAGGCGTAGACAACTTTTTAATATCACCATTTAGAAGTGTGGTTTCAATTGCAGGAAAGTCTGAACCTGCATGAAGCTTATTGGTATAATCAATGCTCATGACTGTTCCTTAAAAATGCTTGTTAATGTGCGTTTCGAAACGTTTGAAGTCGTTTTCAACATCTGCGTTTTTCATCACATCAAAGCACGCAAATGTTTCCATTGGCTTCATTCCAAAGAACTTGAAGTTCATGTGCATAGGGAACATTAAATCGTCGATTGATTTCCCATCGAAGAATTCTTCTGGATCATTAAAGGCTTCTTCCGGCGCATTAAAGGTGAGAGACATCATGTATTTGGTGTTGGTTAACGTGCCGCCCTTACCATAGTTTTTCTTTGGTGATTCTGCTGTGCGACCGTCGCCAACACATAAAGCTCCTCCCATGCCTGCTGTGTATACTTCATCCATATACTTTTTGAATGACCAAGACACGCCCATCCAATTGCTTGGTGTTTGCAAAAATACAATGTCTGCCCATTGATGAAGTGCTAATTGCTCCTCCACATCGTACCCGTCACTCATTGTTACTACGCGCGTGTTATAACCTTTATCTTCCAGCATGGTTATTGCCTTATCAATCAAGGCTGCATTTAGCTTACCTTCAGAGAATGGGTAATATTGGTGGGCATTAATAATTAATACGTTTTTAAGATCAGTAGTGCTCATAAAACAACTCCAAACTAAATTTCAGCAAAAATAAGTAAGAGAGACACTCTCCTACTCAATCAATGTGTGGTATATTTTAGTAACCTGATTTAAGTTATCAATTAGTATACTTTTAGTAACCTAGTTGTTTTTTAGGAAAACTGATGGAAAGTGTCGTAAAAACAGACAGTAAAGGTAGAAAAAAAGTTTTAAATGCATGCACTGAACCCTGTGCTATCGAAAAAGGCATGCGTTTAATTGGCGGAAAGTGGAAAGGTTCCATTATTTATCACCTTAAAGATGAACCTGTAAGGTTTAATGACTTAACCCGTATGCTTGGCGGTGCCAGCAAAAAAATGGTCGACCAACGCCTAAAGGAACTAGAAAGTGAAGGGATGGTTCGTAGAAAAGTGATAAGTGACAGACCTGTCGCTGTAACTTATGAATTAACCGATTTTGGCAAAACCGCACTGAGTATTTTAGATGAACTCAGGATCTGGTCAGAGTCCCATCAAATTTAACAGTAGCTACTTTGAATTATTTAGCACAGCCCAATGCAGATTCTTATTTTGGAAATCTGCTTGGCGATTTTGGCGGAACAAGGCATGTAAAAAACTTGCCACTCACAGTGAAAAAGGCATTGGATAATCATTATCTAGTCGATAAATTTATAGATAACCATACAAAAATAACTGACACCCATCACAATTAGCAAGCGGCGATTGCCGAGCGTTTCTACTTGGCGATATCCACGACACCCGCTGTTTAACAGATAACTTCGTTTAATATCGTCTAACCAGTTGTGACTTTAAAGAAGAGAAACGCTCAGGACGGATGATCCAGTATTTGAGTGAGGTGTAGTGGTTTGCAAAAATTCAAGGCGATAGTGGGTTTAATTGTCGTCGCTGACATCTAATCATGCCGTTTTGAAGGGAGTTATGGCTGCTAAGAGCGAATTTGAGACTGTCGGCGCTCTTCTTGGGAGAGTCTTCGATGCTGCATAGCAGGTGTTCAACTAACTCATTTATGCTACAAAATCCGTTAACATAAATGAACTAAGGGTCAGATTTGAGCAATGAACAGGCATTCAAAATATCCCTTCGTGTAGTTCATTTAGGCATGGGCTTACATTTTCAAAAAACGACCAATTTCACACGGGTTTTCAATAGGTGGTCAATATGACTAATTAGTGGTTCTATTGAGTAATCTAGTCGAAAGTGAGAATGTTAACATTATGAAATTATTGGTTTTTATGTTGGCGCAAACCTTGCTGTCTCAAGGTTTCTTTAATTTCATTATGGATTAAAAAATGAGAAACCTCGGATATTTTTTGTTTTTACTAATTTTTGCGTCAGGTTGTACTACAAACAATAGAGACCAAAGTCACACTTTCAACGAAGAAAAACACCAATCAAATGACGTTACTATTGTAGAAGAGGTCGTTTTTGAAAGCGAAGGTGTAAAATTATCAGGGAGCATGTATATACCTAAAGATGCACGAGCAGCAGTAGTACTAGTGCACGGCTCTGATCCAGTCCCACGAATGACTAAGTTAGCACAGTCACTGGCTAAGAGAGACTTACTAGTTTTGACGTACGACAAGCGTGGGGTTGGTGAATCTGGTGGCGTTTACGTAGGGCCTCAGGTGGGAACCAATAATATAAGTGTTGATAATTTAACTTTGCTTGCGAAAGATGCAAGTGCTGCGGTAGATGTGGTTCATGGCTATGACAAAGAGTTATCGATTGGACTTATTGGTGCGAGTCAGGCTGGCTGGATTATTCCAATTGCCGCACTCAATAATCAATCAGTAGAGTTTATGGTTCTCTTCAGTAGCCCTACAATCACAACTCTGGAACAACTTAGATTTCAGTTTTATACAAATGGTAGAGAAGACTTTTGGGAAACTCATACTGATGAAGAATCGCGTGAACATACGTTAAATGATCCTGACAGATATGATTTTAAAGCAACGGACCCGAAAATTTCTTTGAATTCTTTATCGATACCTGGGCTCTGGCTCTTCGGAGAGCAGGACATACAGGTCCCAGTCAAAATGTGTATCGAGCAACTGAATAGGATGAAAGCTAAAGGCAAGCCTTTTGAATATGTATTATTTCCATCGCTAGGCCACAATACTAATAAAGCAGAGCCTCTAGATATTGCGATACAATGGATAAAGCAAAATAATTTTTCCCACTAATTCGCAATTGTTGTTTTGCTGATGTTGATCAAATAGAAGAGCGTAGTTAACTAATGGCTCAAATGTGACGAAGCGGCTATGCCGAGCGTCACTGAGCTCTCTTGCTGCTAGGTCGACTTTATGAGCACCCTAAATGAATCTCCGCTTCTGACAGTTCAAGTTTAGACTTGTCCAGTTTAACGGATATCGGTGTTTAACACCGACCCAAACCTTATACGCTACCTTCTGATTCTATGACCAAAATTCTCGCCTCGCCACGAGGATGGGCAACATGCTCAGTGCCAATTGAAGCATAAAAAATATCACCAGTTTGCAACAGGGCTGATTGCTCAACGCCATTCTCTTTGTAAAACATGTCAACCTCGCCGTCTAACACGACAAAGACTTCTTCACCGTCATTAACATGCCACTTATAAGGCTGATCAGTCCAATGCAAGCGGGTTGTAATACCATTCATATTGGAGATGTCTTTTGCGCCCCAAGCGCGTTGAGCTGTGAATGTTTTGCTTCTAATTATTTCCATGATGCTTCCAGGTTTTGGGTTGTTAACATTCTAAAATCTCTGTCTATTGCTAGATTCATAATGTACAAACGATAGAGTTATTTTATCCAGTCGAAGAGTCGATGGTTTTGGATGTCATCGTTTTTCAATCATAATCACTTTTTGTAAAACCTTGAAGTCACTTTTATAAGAAAGTGACTTTTCATTAACACGAAACTTCGCTAGTCTGACTCGAGGATGCCGTTTTTTCACTGCCCTGATGGTTTTTTGATTTCACCTTGGATGCTAGAGTAAAAATATAAACTAAAAAGGAATTTTCATGAACTACGTATATTATACCAAATTCTCAAAGAGAATCTCTCCAGATTTGTATCGCAATAAAGTGTTACCTTATTTTAAATCTCAAAATTTCAATGAAGAAAAAAGTTTCTGGTTTGAGTGTTTCGGTTTAAATTTGGTGAAGCGATATTTGGTTGACGAGAGTGATAAAGCCGATAGTTTTGAGGAGTCAGAACTAGCTGATAAATCTAAATATCTTGTCATTGAGCGGCGTATGAATGCAAGGAAAAGACTAGATATCTTTTTTTACATTCTTCCATTTGTTATTTCCTTTTTTATATTGTGTACCGTTGTATTTAATAGTGAAGAATTATTTGGCATGCCGATATGGTTAGGGTTGATTATCTTTATGCTCTGGAATATCGTTGTATGCAATTTTATTTCTTTTTATCGTTACAAGCTGAGCTTAAAAAATGAAGACTTGGTTTATTTAGATCGAGCAAATAACACCATTAATTTTACAGAAGCGACTCAAAGCGAACCCCCGCTAAGAGATGAGTTTGGTAATGCAGCTTTCCCTGTAAACGAGTTTTCAGTCAATGCCCGCTTTCTAACAAAAACTCAAGGTACGGGGAAAATAGCCAGCTTAGTGCTTATCCATGAAAATATTGAGCAATACAACAGAGTTCCTTGGGTGCACATTCATGCTTTAAGTGAATACCATGGCACAGTCGAACATGTAACAAAACAATGGGCAAGATATCAACGCTATCTGGATTTGAGTTTACCATTACCTGACTCACCAGACATGGAGCTGCATAGGAACAATGATCCACTAACTAAAGAATTTGATGTGCAAAACAAAAGACCAGAACGGTTTTGGTGTGATTTCTCATACGAGCAGCAAACGGATATTGAAACTGAGATAGGTAATGATGCTTTTTATAATGAGCAGTATCAATTGTCTAAAAAACTATTTGATACTTATGACCTAGTTTCTCCTTGGATTCAATTTAAAGCTAGTAAAAGCAAGGAGAAGGTGAGCTTTTCTCCTTTAGTAGGAAATATGCTTGTATCAACTCGTCAATTATTAATAGGGATATAAATATGTGGCTTTTAATTGCTATTATAGTGTCTTTTATCGTTGGAGTAGTAGTTCACGTAAGTAATAGAAATACAGTTGAGGAGAATTTGAGAGATCCATGTGTGATCAAAGTAAATGAAAGAGAATTTGACATTTGTATCAATCAGAACCTCGTTAGGCTTGGTTTAGATTTTTTAATAGTTAATTTAGTGGATCTAACTCAAGATAAGGAAGTTAGCTTTATTCTTACTAAAAATGAGCAACTTAGACATGGTGACTCTTTTAGAGTTTGCAAGTATATGAGCATTAAGTCCATAGCGGATATTCACTCCGAGGATACCCATATATCAGTTCTTAAAATTCCGATAGATGACTTGATCCCTTCCTATGCTGGTGTAAGGAAGCTGAACTTCAATATAAACTTTTATCATGGCTACCCAGGTGAGAGCCAAGAATTATTTTTGGAAGATATAGAATCCGCTTTTGTCTACAACAAGCATATTGAACATGATTTTCAGTGCTTGGGTTATGCTGATAATGATGAGGAGCTTTTAAACAGTGTTAATAAAGAAGTTCTCGTATCTTTAAATTTACCAGACTTTCTTTTACCAAAGTTTTAGAGCAGGGTGAGAGCATACTTCGTTA
>NZ_MBQA01000174.1:0-1309 GCF_001709235.1 Pseudoalteromonas sp. BMB | reverse complement strand
GTTGTAACTCTTATGAGTTGTAGAACTCTGGTTTTGCTACAGGGCGGGATCGAACTTTAAATTGACGAGTATTAGTGTTTTATGATCTGATTGCGCATCGCAATTTTTTAAGTCGTTACAATGAGCATTATCACACATTTAGAGTGGATTGAAGATCCTAGAACTGATGTCAACATCAAACACAATCTTGTCGACGTCTTGTTTTTAACTTTGAGTGCCGTGCTTAGTGGCGCCGACGGATGGAAGTCAATTCAAGAGTTTGGTGAGTTGCAACTGGATTGGCTAAGGCAGCATCGTCCTTTTGAACATGGCATACCCAAACGTCACTGCATTGCAAACATAATCAAAGCTTTAAATACCGATGCTTTGCTTAAGGCTCTGCTAGATTGGATTAATTCTCGTCGTGAAGAAGCTCAAAAGCCACACATTGCGATTGATGGTAAAGTCCTTCGAGGTTGTTGGAAAGACAATGTGTACAATGCGCTAAATGTGGTCAGTGCATTTGATGTTGATAATGGACTAGCCTTGTATCAACAAGCTGCGAAAAATAAAGGCCAAGAAGGTCAAATTGCCCGTGACATCATCGACATATTAGCGTGTAAAGGTTGTATCGTGACGCTTGATGCTCTGCATTGTCAAACGAAAACGTTGGAGTCAATTGTAAAGAATAAGGGCGACTTTATTATCCAAGTCAAAGCCAATCAGCGTAATTTACACGACGCTATCGCTGAGCACTTTAAAACTCACTATGACAGCATGGGCTCACACGAAGAAGCACAAAGCAATGGTAATGCTCATGGCCGAGGTGAAAGTCGTCTAGTTATGCAGCTACCGATTAAATTACCACAGAAACTCAAAGAGAAATGGCCTCATGTCAAAACGGTGATTGAGGTTGCAAGAGGTCGTAAATTAGGTGACAAAACCAGTTATACCTCCCACTTCTATGTCAGTTCATTGGCGGTAGAGCCAGAGTTAGTGGCAAAAGCAATACGCGAACATTGGCACATAGAGAATCGGCTTCACTGGGTCTTAGATGTTGTTTTCAAAGAAGATAAGTTAAAGGTAGCAGACCCTGACGGGGCGGCACACATCGCTTTGTTCAACAGGGTATGCTTAAACATAATCAGGCAACATCAAGGTAAGAAAGACAGTTTAGCAGCAAAACGAAGAGGAGCAGCTTGGAACGGTGATTTTAGGACGGAGTTACTCTTTGGTTAATCTATAAGCAAAGTGGAATCCCACCCTGGGTTTTGCTATGAAACGTGTAAAGTTGGAAACCCCATCAAGGCTACACGATGTGTCATATTAT
>NZ_MBQA01000173.1:0-39357 GCF_001709235.1 Pseudoalteromonas sp. BMB | reverse complement strand
GCGCAGCTCAGGTTAAATAGGCAATTTTTGGCCTAACTAACTTCAGCCCTGAACTTATAAAAGTATTAATACGGATTGGTATTATCAGCCCAAATTTTCACTTCAATAGACTGATAGCTTTGTGTAGCTCATCATGATTCATTTTCCAGCTAAAAAATCGTATCATGTGGCCATCATCTAAGTGCACTTCTGGAATGCTCAAGATACCAAAAGAGCATAATTTAATAGTTTTGATGTGCTCTGCGTGAATGTATTTAGTCTTACCAAAAAAGTTATAGCTGACTCCCGCTTTATCTATATGAAGAAAACGCTTTCCGGTTAATGACAGTACCAATAATGATAGGGTAAAAAATAGTAAGGTAAGTGTAACTATTTGCAATAATGATGAGGGAATATCTAAGATAGAAAACAGCGCATTACCCAGCCAGATAAGGGACAGTGCCAGTACATAGAAATGCCAGTTTATTTCCAGTTCTAAAGTTCTCATTGAGTATCTCCTTTATTTACCCAACCACAATCAAATTTGAGCCCACGACGTAATAACGTGACCCAATTTATTGAAGAAAAGCTAATGATAAAGTGCCATTGTTCCTAAAGCAAGAACTTTAAAATTAATAAAACATGAAATAATCGTGACGACTTTTAGACAGAGCATTAAACCTGTAAATAATTGAATTTAAAAACAAAAAAGGCCGCCAAAGGCGACCTTTTTATGCAAAATAAGTAATTAATTACTTAGCTGCTTTTTTCTCTTTCTCAGCTGCGATTACCGCATCAGCAACGTTTGCTGGACATGGTGCATAGTGTGAGAATTCCATTGAGAACTGACCACGACCAGACGTGATAGTACGTAGGTGACCGATGTATCCGAACATTTCAGATAGTGGTACTTCACCCTTGATACGAACGCCCATTGCGCCAGCTTCTTGGTCTTTGATCATACCGCGACGACGGTTAAGGTCACCAATTACGTCACCTACGTTGTCTTCTGGCGTGAACACGTCAACTTTCATGATTGGCTCAAGAAGTTGTGCACCCGCTTTAGGGATAGACTGACGGAATGCGCCTTTAGCAGCGATTTCGAACGCGATTGCTGATGAGTCAACTGCGTGGAAACCACCGTCGAATAGCTCAACTTCAACGTCTAGTACTGGGAAGCCCGCTAGTACACCTTCGTCCATCATTGACTTGAAGCCTTTCTCAACTGCTGGCCAGAATTCCTTAGGAACGTTACCACCAACAACTGAAGACTTGAACGTAAAGCCAGAACCAACTTCGCCAGGCTTGATACGGTAGTCAATCTTACCGAACTGACCAGAACCACCAGACTGTTTCTTGTGCGTGTAGCTATCTTCAACTTCTTTAGTGATAGTTTCACGGTAAGCAACCTGAGGCTGACCAACGATTAGGTCTACACCGTATGTACGCTTAAGGATGTCTACCTTAATGTCTAGGTGAAGCTCACCCATACCCTTAAGGATAGTTTCACCTGAATCTTCATCAGTCTCAACTTGGAATGAAGGATCTTCTGCAACCATCTTACCGATCGCGATACCCATCTTCTCGTTACCACCTTTATCTTTAGGTGCAACAGCGATTGAGATTACTGGATCAGGGAAGATCATCGCTTCAAGTGTACACTCGTGCTTAGGATCACATAGTGTGTGACCTGTTTGAACGTTCTTCATACCAACAACAGCGATGATGTCACCCGCTTGTGCTTCAGTAAGTTCAGTACGCTCGTCCGCTTGCATCTCAACCATACGGCCGATACGCTCTGTTTTACCAGTTGCAGAGTTAAGGATAGTGTCACCTTTCTTCATGCGACCTGCGTAGATACGGATGAACGTAAGTGCACCGAAACGGTCGTCCATGATTTTGAACGCAAGCGCTTTAAGTGGTGCATCAGCGTCAACAGTTGCTACTTCACCAGTAGGCTCACCTGTTTCTGGATCAGTTAGCGGCTGAGGATCAACTTCTGTAGGAGCTGGTAGGTAATCTACAACAGCGTCTAGTACAAGTTGCATACCTTTGTTTTTGAACGCTGAACCACAGAAAGTTGGGAAGAACGCTAGATCACGAGTACCTTTACGGATACACGCTTTGATTTGCTCGATAGAAGGTACTTCACCTTCCATGTACGCTTCCATTAGGTCGTCGTCTTGCTCAACAGCAGACTCAACTAGCATCTCATGGTATTCTTCAACTTTGTCTACCATGTCAGCTGGAACGTCAGTAATTTCGTAGTTTTCAGGAAGACCTGTGTCATCCCAAACGTATGCTTTCTTCTCAAGTACGTCTACAACACCACAGAACTGGTCTTCGATACCGATTGGTAGAGTCATAACTAGTGGGTTAGCACCAAGTACTTTCTCAACCTGACCAACTACGCGGTAGAAGTCTGCACCCATACGGTCTAGTTTGTTTACGAAGATTACACGTGCAACTTCTGATTCGTTCGCATAACGCCAGTTAGTTTCTGATTGTGGCTCAACACCACCAGAACCACAGAATACACCGATACCACCGTCAAGTACTTTAAGTGAACGGTATACTTCTACTGTGAAGTCAACGTGTCCAGGAGTATCGATAACGTTTAAACGGTGGCCTTTCCACTCACAAGTTACCGCCGCTGATTGGATTGTAATACCACGCTCAGCTTCCTGCTCCATGAAGTCAGTAGTAGACTCACCGTCGTGTACTTCACCAGTTTTGTGGATTTTACCAGTAAGCTTTAGAATACGCTCAGTGGTGGTAGTTTTACCCGCATCAACGTGCGCGAAAATACCAATGTTTCTGTATTTCGATAAATCTGCCATTGTTTTACTCTATTTAAAGTAGAAAAATTATTCGGCGGGAGTATATCACCTCTTGTAGCGAACATCATCCTTGAAGTCGTCTAAAATGCAATCAATTCGCGAAAAAGTTTCTAATGCGAAACTTTGTGACCCATTTTTACCGTATCGCTTACTGCTAGGCCGCTGTATTTAAGAAAATTCCGTTGTATTTTGTCAATTTCAGGGCGGTGAGCTTGGGTTTTGGTTTAAAATATCTGCTTTCCAAACAAGTTAGCATGCTGGACTTGGAAGGCATCATCTAGCAAAGAAAAATGTGCTATTTTACCCACTTCAATGCTACCAAGTTCATTGTCCATATTTAAATAAGTTGCGGGTACTAAACTTGCCATATTAATGGCCTCTAGAAGCGGAATGTTGGCCAATTCTGCTAAATTCTTCACTGCTTTTTCAAGTGTTAGTGTACTGCCGGCCAAACTGCCGCTATGAGTTTTCGCCACGCCACCCTTAACCACAATTGGCATTTCACCCAATTGATATTCACCATCTTTAAGGCCACCAGCATTAATACAATCACTGATCAAGGCCACCTTATGCTGACCTTTTAGGCGGTAGATCAACTGTAAAATCGCAGGGTGTAAATGAATACCATCGGCAATCACTTCAACCAAGGCTTGGCTATCAAGTAACAACGCACCAGCACAGCCCGGCTCACGGTGATGAATGCCGCGCATGCCGTTAAACACGTGCACCCCGCCGCAGGCACCATGTGCTAGGGCGGCATTGGTTTGCGCAAAATCCGCATCACAATGACCTAACATCACTCGCACCCCATGTTTACTTAGGTACTGTGTCATCTTAACGCCATTAGCCTTTTCGGGCGCGAGTGCTACCGCTTTAAGCGCACCATCAGCCGCGCTAATCATTTCATCAATTAAGGCTTCGTCTAACGGCTTAAAGAAAGCTTCGTTATGGGCACCTTTGTGTTTTTCACTAAAAAACAAGCCCTCACTGTATCCGCCCAGCACCTGAGCGCCCGGCATCTTTTGCTGATAGGCAGCTCCAATAACTTTCATCGCGGCAATAGTTTGTGGCCATGTAGTCGTCACCGTGGTAGCCAAAAAACCAGTGACGCCATGTTTGAGCAACGAGGTGCTAATGGTTTTTATACTGGAGAGTTTGCCATCAATAACATCACAGCCCTCGCGGCCATGAATATGCAAATCAATTAACCCAGGCCACATATCTAAATTAGAATAACATTCGGTATTATCAGGCGCTTCCGTCGCTGGAATAATCGCGTGAAAACGCTCACCTTGTATTACCGCAACGTGCGCTTCAAGGACGCAGGTAGGGGTATAGATACGACGGGGCTGAATATAACGAAGCTGCTCAAGCATGCACTTTGCTCCCAAGTAATGCCGCCCCCAATGCGCCACTCGCATCACCATGCTTGGCTCTAACAATATCTGGCACTGATACCGCTGAAAATACATGGGGCTCGATGGCTTTTGGGAGCGCCTCTACAAGTTCATCAATCAGCGACATACCACCGCCAAGCACGATAACTTCTGGGTCATATGCTTTGATTAAATTTGCAAACGCCGAGCCCAACAGATCCATATAACAATTAAAAGCATGGCGAGCTTCACTTTCTCCAGCCCGCATCGCCGTGATAACTTGTTCTGAGGTAAGTGTTCGCGTAGTGAAATGTTGATACAAACCGGCAAGCCCTGGCCCTGCGACATAGCGCTCTAAACATCCTTGTAGTCCACAGCCACACGCTAAAATAGGCAGGTGATATTTTTGCTGTAACACCGCAGAAAGTGGATGGTGGCCATATTCTCCGGCGATCCCCTGGGCACTTTTATACAACGCGCCATCAATACAAAATCCGCCTCCAGCACCGGTGCCTATTATTGCCCCAAAGACCTTTTGATATTGCTTACCGGCTCCAAGACTGGCCTCTGATAACGCAAAACAACGGCAGTCATTTTCCACCGCGATGGGCCGTTCAAGTTGTGCAACAAGATCAGCCTTAACTTCTTTGCCATTGGCGCAAGGAACATTTGCTGATAGCACACGCTGCTGCGCATTTACTATCCCCGGCATACCAATACCAACCTGTCCTTTACAACCATATTTGTCATCTGCTTGCTGCACCAAAGTGACGATTTGCGCCAAAAACGCCTCATAACTGTGCTTTGGTGTCGCCACACGCCAAGACTCTATACGTTGCAGTTTTTCATCGAACACCGCAATTTCAATTTTGCTCCCGCCAACATCCACTCCATAAATCATACTTCACTCCCAAATGGATGAATGACTACACCTTGCACGACTCTATTCACTTCCCCCGACGGGCAAGGGTTGTCTGGTGAAATACCGAGGTTCAGCGCTTTATAGAAACTTAACTGCTGTGCAAACAACATATACAGTAACCCTTGCCACACATCTTCTAGTGGTGGCACTTTAGGGCAAAGTGAATGCACCGTCATGGCTGTACCGTCACGCTGCAATTCAGCAACTAAATCCTGATCGTACAAGCTGGTATAACCATCACTTGAGATAAAACATACCACGACAGTTTTGCTATTGATAAGTGATTTTGGACCATGACGGAAGCCAAGCGGTGACTCGCTCACGCTCATTACTTGGCCTGCCGATAACTCAAGCATTTTTAGCGCAGCTTCCTTTGCAAATCCCAGTAAGCAACCTGAGCCTAGATACACCAAACGCTCAAATGGTTGTTGTGCAAATGCACGGATATTTTGCTGCTCTGTTGCAGCTAACATGCTTTGCGCTGCATTGATCAACTTATCCACGGAGCCGTCATCCGCTGCAAAAAATTGAAGTGCTGCAACCATCATTGACGAATAGCTACTCGTCATTGCAAAACTTTGGTCAAGCGTAGGCTCCGGTAGCAATATACTTGTTGCATTGCTTGCCTGCTGCGCTGCTTGGTGCAATTTTCCATCACGGTTGCAGGTGATAAAAAGGTGCTGACTGTTGCTAACCAACTGTGTTACCAACTCTACGGCCGCCACACTTTCTGGACTATTACCAGAGCGAGCAAAGGATACCAATAAACACGGTTTATCCGTCGCTAAGTATTGCCTTGGTGCAGCAACTAGGTCAGTTGTGCTCACTGCCCGCACACTTTGGCGCATGTGTGTATTAAGATGAGTGGCGATAGCGTCACCGATATAAGCGGATGTACCCGCCCCCGTCAAAATAACCTGAGTATCAGGGTCATCTAGAAAAGGAGCTAACTCCACCAAAAGCCTAGACTTTATGCTCGCGACTAATTGGGCGGTCTCTTGCCACATCTGTGGCTGCTGGGTGATCTCTTTTGCTGTCCAATAGGCATTTCGTGTTTTTAATTGCGCAATTTCGTGTCCTAGCAAAGTGTTCATGACGCTTTCTCCATGGCAAAACACGCATTTGAATAGCGAGCCACAACACGTTGAATTTTGGCAATCACCAACGCTTTGGCGTCCCTTTCTATTTCACCACGGCGTACTTGTTGATATAGCTCTGGAAAATATTGGCTGATAAGCGGCAGTGATAAAGTCTGCTGCGCTAGGTTGTCGAGCATAGTTGCTAACGCCTTTTGCACCGCGTCTTGATGCCAGTAATAGCGAATACGGTCGCTAAAGCTAAATTGGCGCAAGAACCGGAGTTGCTGTGACTCGCCGTGATAAAAACGCTGCCAACTCGTAGGCTCTGCCAGCATGACCTCATCCACCACCTCTATAAACTGGCTATGAACATAGGGTAGTAATTGCTTTTCAATATGGTGAAGCGCGAATAACCCTTCGCGTAGCGCAAAGGTCAATTCAGGCCCGACTTTCAAAATGGCAAAATGGTCAGCAACCAACGACTGATAAGCACCTGCGGTTTGATAATCTGTCGAATGCGCTTCGAAAGCGATACGGTCAACGGTACGAATAAAGTCTTTTAGTGCACTTGCTTCGTTCGGTTTGTAGTCAAACACTTGGGTGTTATCAAACTCAACACCCGGCTGCACCACCATTGCAACCACGCGTTGCCAAGCATCCGCTAACCCTTTATTTGCAAAGAGTTCACGATGGCAAGCTAAGGTTTCTTGCGCAGCAACTTGGCTAGTCGGTTGCAGGCTGTCAATCTGTTCATCAGCGCCACCTGGAGGGGGAACTTCAGTACCAATCACATAAACAATATCACTACTGCCAAACGTCGCAATCGCGGCGGCTTCCGCTGTTTGACACAACAAGGCGGCGCGCTCAGCGACAATATCATCGCTTAACGCGTCAGGATCGTCAGCACAGGGCATGCTGGCATCTAAGTGAACTTTCTTAAAACCGGCCTTCACGTATTCAGCGACTAAGTCGCACGCTTTGGCCATCGCGGCTTGGCTATTTTCACTCGTCCAACAGACTGGTCCCAAGTGATCACCACCAAAAATCAGTAACTGCTTATCAAAACCAAGCTCGTCGGCCATCTCTTCAACTTTGGCAATAAAGTCCGCGGGACGCATCCCGGTGTAACCACCAAATTGGTTAACCTGATTGGCCGTGGCCTCAATTAATAGCAGCGTATTTTCCTGCTTGGCATATCTTATCGACGCTTCCAGCACCCAAGGGTGAGCTGAGCAAATGGCATAAATGCCTGAGTTTTTCCCTGATTTATTGGCTTCGATTAGGGCTTGAAAACGCCGCATATGATCACCTCTTAAGACGTTATTAAATGTACCTCAATTCCGGCGGCAACCAATTGCTGATGAATATCAGCTGGAATACCACTGTCCGTTACCAAAACGTCAATTTCTTCGCAGGCGATAATACGATGTACACCTTTACGATCGAACTTGCTGGAGTCCGTCACCACTATGACTTGCTTTGCAGCTTTACACATCTCGCGGTTAAGCGCGGCTTCTGGTTCAAAGTGTGTTGTTACACCAACATCAACAGAAAACCCGTCGACACCAAGCACCAAGCGGTCAAAGTGATATTGCTTGAGCTGATCTTCTGCGTGGCTGCCATAAAACGACAGCGACTTTTTACGCAGTGAGCCTCCGGTCATCAACACTTCAACGCCATCGGCTGCAACGAGCGCTTGCGCCACGTTAAGACCATTGGTCATCACCACTAGCTGTTGATGTTCAGTAAGCTGCTTCGCAACCTCTTCAGTGGTGGTTCCAGAGTCCAGAATAATAGACTCATTATTGCCTATAAGGCTCGCCACCAACTTTGCAAGCTCGACTTTCACTTGGTGATGATGATCGTGCTTTTCCGTTATGGTGAGCTCTTTGGTTAACCTAGAACTCGCAACGGCACCACCATGAGAGCGAACCAACAACCCTTTATCATGTAAGGCATTGAGATCATTTCTGATCGTCACGGTTGATACACCAAATTGTTCTGCCAGTTCTGATACTTCTACTCGTTCCGTTTGACCAACGAGTTGAACGATTTCGTGGCGTCTTTCGATGGTGTTCAGCATGACACCTCCTTTCGTTTTGGTTAAATTTAGTCTACACAGCTTTCATTTGCTTTCAATTTATTTTTTTAACTTTAAACAAAAACAATTACAACCATATGTTTTATAATGATTTAAAGTTAAATCGCAAACAAATTAAAATACAAACGAAAGAACATGAAAGATATTTCTCTTGCGTTCAAAATGAAACTGCCGTAATAATAACCAAAAAATAACATTTCGTTTTTAACAACAAGAGTGAACAACTAAGAGGTTATTATGGGTGATCTAAACCGCCGGCGATTTCTTCAATCAATGGCTGCTATCGCAGCAACAAGCGCAGTGGTTGGCTGCGCAAGTAACAATAATAAGACGCCGCTTACACCAAAGCCACAAGGAAATTCAGTTCAAGGTCTAGTCGTACCGAAACTGGATGTCGTGCGAGTGGGCTTTATTGGTGTGGGTCAACGTGGTGTTGGCGCGGTAAAACACTTTTGCCATCTTGACGGTGTCGAGATCAAGGCCATCTGCGATACGCACCAAGAAGTCGTCGATAGAGCCGTTAAAATTGTTGTCGACAAGGGCTTACCCAAGCCAGCGACTTACGGCAAGAGTGATATGGACTATCGCCGCATGTTGGCGCGCGATGACATTGATATTGTGATCATCTCTACGCCTTGGAAATGGCATACGCCTATGGCGGTAGACACAATGGAAAGTGGCAAACACGCTTTGGTTGAAGTGCCAGCTGCAGTGACCATAGAAGAAGCGTGGCAATTGGTAAATACCGCAGAGCGCACGCAAAAGAACTGCATGATGTTGGAAAACGTTTGCTATGGCCGCGACGAGCTGATGGTATTAAACATGGTTCGCCAAGGGCTATTCGGTGAGTTACTGCACGGTGAAGCAGCTTATATCCATGAACTTCGTTGGCAAATGAAAGAAATTGAGCATAAAACTGGCTCATGGCGCACACATTGGCATACCAAACGCAACGGTAACCTCTATCCTACTCATGGTTTAGGCCCAGTTTCTCAATATATGAATATCAACCGTGGCGATCGCTTCGACTATATCTCGTCCATGAGCTCACCAGCACTTGGTCGTGCAGCCTATGCCAAACGTGAATTTCCAGCAAATCATGAACGAAACCAACTGAACTATATTGCTGGAGATATGAACACCAGCATCATTAAAACCATCAAAGGTCGTTCGATTATGGTACAGCACGATACCACTACCCCACGCCCTTACTCCCGCCATAATTTAATTCAAGGTACTAACGGCGTATTTGCAGGATTCCCCAACCGCATCGCGCTTGAAAACGGCGGGAGTAAGAGCTTTCACGAGTGGGATTACGACATGAATGATTGGTACGGTAAATATGACCATCCACTTTGGCAAAAAATGGGGGCTGAAGCAGAGCGCAACGGCGGCCATGGTGGCATGGATTTCTTAATGTTCTGGCGCATTATTTACTGCCTTCGTAATGGCGAGCCGCTAGATCAGGATGTTTACGACGCAGCTGCTTGGTCAGCGGT
Source organism: Pseudoalteromonas sp. BMB (assembly GCF_001709235.1). Taxonomy (NCBI): domain Bacteria; kingdom Pseudomonadati; phylum Pseudomonadota; class Gammaproteobacteria; order Alteromonadales; family Pseudoalteromonadaceae; genus Pseudoalteromonas; species Pseudoalteromonas sp. BMB. Next base: position 29,561 of record NZ_MBQA01000173.1, on the reverse strand, counting down.
CTTCCCTCTTTCAATGGACTCAGTTGCAGACAGAAGTAATAGCAAGGACTTCCCGGATTTCACCAGGGGCACATGGCGCACTGCAGCACCACTAGGCATTGTCACATAACTAACCAGAGGTTAAATACGCTATCTATAGCAAGTACTAACAATGCCTGAATAAGCGCTCGTATAGCGGGCGCAATAATAACAACACTCAACAGGACAACAAGATGAAACACACTCTAAAACTGTGTGCTGTGGGATTGGCCGTGAGCTGTGCCCTGTCCCAATACGCGCACGCACAGGAAACAGAACAGAACAGCGGATCCGACGAGCAAGATAAAGCCAAGCAACAAGTCGAGAAAATTGAAGTACGTGGCGTACGTTCGAGTATCAAAGAGTCACTCTTTCTCAAGAAAAACGCTGTCGGCGTAATGGATGCCATCGTTGCCGAAGACATTGGTAAGTTCCCAGATCAAAACCTTGCTGAAGCGCTACAACGAATGACGGGTATCGCTATTACCCGTAACGCCGGTGAAGGACAAAACGTCACGGTGAGGGGTCTTGGCGGAGACTTTAACGTTACCACTATCAATGGTCGTAGAATGGCATCTGAACACACTAGCCGTGACTTTAACTTCGATTTAATTGCGCCTGAGATGGTTCAAGCATTAGAAGTGTACAAGTCACCGCAAGCACAAACGCAAGAGGGGGGGATTGGTTCAGTCATCAATATAAAAACCCGCCGACCGTTAGATATGGATGGCTTTACCCTAGCCGGAAGTGCCAAAGCCATTTACGAAGAACGTACCGGCGATACCAACCCTCAAGCCTCCTTCCTCATTAGTGATACCTTTTTTGACAATACCTTTGGCGCACTATTCACCGCCGTTTATTCAGAGCGAACACAACGTGAAGACTCCTACGAGGGACAAGGGTTTTACGATCCTGAAGAAAATACCGACGTGCGAGTCCCGGTTGATAGTAACCGAAATGGCGAGCTAGATGAGGGCGAGAAAGTACACCCCTCAATGATCCCAGGATATGTACGCTACTCGAACTGGCAAGACGAACGTGAGCGCATTGGTGCAAGCCTCGCCTTACAATGGCGTCCAACGAATAATATTGATGTCACCTTTGATAGCTTATACTCAAGCTACAAAACCGACGGTGAAAAATATCAAATCTCTTTCGTCACCTATGATGAACCTTGGACGCCGGGGATCCCTGCAGTAGGTGAGTTAAAATTCAATGAAGATGGCAACGTCAACTACATTGAGTTAGTCGATGGTGCAATGGCTGAGCTACTGAACGTCTCTGAGCCTCGTAATACCGACACTTGGCAGGCCGGTCTTAACTTCAAGTGGTATGCTACCAGCGACCTAACACTTGAATTTGACGTGTCTAAGTCCCGTGCTGAGCGGATCAATGATGGCGACAACCGCTACATCGTGGCGCGTGGCTTTGTTGATACTATCACCATAGATCAAACAGGCGACAATCTCCTGCCAGATGTGACCATGTCACCAGCACTTAATGCCGATCAACCCTTTGGCGCTCACTACAGCTACAACTATGGCACGGAAGTGATCAGTGATGTTGAAGAGTTAAGGCTCGAAGGGACATTTATTCCGGAATGGGAATTTGTCAAAGACATCAAGTTTGGCTTTCATTACGGAAAGCAAACCAAAGCCAGAGACGTAAGTAAGTCAGATGATCCGTCAATGTTTAGTAATGGTGGAGCTTATTTTAAAAACTCAGATTACGACAGCTTTGATAACTCAAGCGTAGAAAAGCTCGGTGGCCTTAACTTATTTAGACTACCCGCAGATGTCCTTGTACCCGCCAACTTTGATAACTTCCTAGAGGGTGAGCCGGGCATGCACCCTGCGCCGTGGGCAAGCTTTGACTACGACAAACTCTATGCTTTTTATCAATCCATTAATGCCCAAGCCGCAGATGAAAAAATTAGAGCTTCCAAGAGCCCTAAAGATTCCTACGAGCTTTCTGAGTCAACGTTTGCACTTTATTTAGAGACCAATCTAGTCGGCGAGCTGTCGGAAATGCCTTATAACTTAAACCTAGGCGTAAGAGCAATCAAAACCGAGATCACCTCTGATGGCTACGTTTTTGATTACCCAAGTCTGGTATACAACGTAGAAGAAGACGAAGATGGCGACATTATCTATCGCATAGAAGGGGATATTGCCGATTATTACTCCGATTCTTACGTAGAAGATGATTACACTGATGTACTGCCTAGCATGAACTTTAAGTTAGAAATAACAGACTCACTGTTATTTAGAACCAGCGCGGCTAAAGTTATCACCAGACCTAGCATCGATTTTCTAACCCCATATAGCTCAATTAATTTCAGTAAGTTTGAGCTTAATCTTGCCAATCCTGGGATCAAGCCACTTAGAGCAGACCAACTTGATTTGGGACTAGAGTGGTACTTCTCTGATTATGGTGCACTCACCTTTGCAACCTATTACAAAGACATTAAATCGGTTATCGCTCAGGGGCGTGTCGGTACGATAAAAGTGGGTAAATTCATAAAAGACGGCGTTGAAGTTGACGGTCCGGAATTTACTCAAGTATCGCCACGTTCTGAAGCGGGAGCAGAGATAAAAGGGTTCGAAATTGCTTACCAACAGTCGTTTGAGGAATTGCTACCTGCACCATTTGATGGCCTAGGTATGCAAATCAACTATACATTTACGGATAGTAAATACGACGACCCCGAAAAAGACGAGCTACCATTCGCTGGAATGTCTGAGCATTCTTACAATGCGGTTATCTATTATGAAAAGGATGACTACCAAGCGCGTATCGCTTACAACTGGCGAGATGATTACCTGAAGTATCCAGATGCGTGGGGCGGCCCTGAATGGGCAGCGGATTATGGTCAGTTTGATTTCAGTGCCAGCTATAATCTTACTGCAAAGACACGGATTGACCTAAACGTGACCAACCTCACCAATGAGCGTCAATGGTCATACATTAAAACCCAAGAGCAAGTGAGCCACTTGAGCCGTTACGGCCGCAGTATCAGTTTAGGCATTAACACTTCTTTCTAATCAACATGGGGCAACGCGCCCCATTCAAGGAACTTAAGATGAAGAATACAATAATGACACCGATACTGCTGTGCGCCTCGCTATTTGTCTCAGCACAAGAGGCTTATATCAGCAGTTACGGCAACGCTTGGGTCAACAACGATATTGACGCCAGCAGGCAATATATAACTCAAGCAGGAATTGCCCCATGGCAAGATAAGCAGCTTAGATTTAATCACTACTTTTATGCCAATAACGTTGGCACCTATACCCTCTATTTACACCTTGAGAAACCAAGTGCACCAAGCACATTACTGGTAACACATAACAACAAACAAGTGACGCTTAATCTCGATAGACAAAGCCCGACTAAGGTTAAAGTCGGTGACTTTGCCGTGACGCAAGTTGGCTATCAAACCGTTCAAATAGCCGGTGACACATTAGCCAAAGGCCGTAACAGTACCTTCCCCGCCATTACAGGGCTTAGTCTCGATGGCGAGGCCATGACCCCCGCACCAAACTATGTCAAAGAAGACTTTTACTGGGGTCGTCGCGGCCCTTCGGTACACCTTTCCTATACCGTACCTGACAAAAAGGACTATAACTGGTTTTACAACGAAGTAACGGTGCCATCTGGCTATGATCCACAAGGTTCGTATTTTATGGCGAATGGTTTTGGCGAAGGGTACTTTGGTATTCAGGTAAACTCACCCACCGAGCGCCGCGTGCTATTTTCGGTTTGGAGCCCATATCAAACGGATGATCCGAGCACAATTCCCGACAACCTTAAAATCAAATTACTCGCTAAAGGCGACGGCGTTTACGTCGGTGAATTTGGCAATGAAGGTTCTGGAGGACAAAGCTATTTACGTTATAACTGGCAGCCAGATACGACATATCGCTTTTTAGTCAATATCGAGCCCAGTACAACTTATGAAGGCCATACTGAGTATCGCGGCTATTTTTATGCGCCGGAAACCGGCCAATGGAAGCTGATCGCAGCCTTTAGCCGCCCTGAAACCAATACCTATGTTGCAAGACCGCATAGCTTTTTGGAAAACTTCTTACCCGAAGCTGGACAGTTTGAGCGTAAGGCATTTTATAATCGCCAGTTTTTGCGTGACACCCAAGGCAACTGGGTTGAGTTAAATCAGGCTAAATTCACTTATGACGCCACCGCCAGAAAAGGATCGCGTTTGGATTATCAAGGTGGTGAGGAGCAAAACCGTTTTTACTTACTTAACACCGGTTTCTTCACGGGACCCACACCTTATCTCAGCGAATTCACTCGCCCTAGCAGCAATGATGCGCCGGTGATCCCATGGCAGTCACTACAGGCACACCCTTAATTTAAATGATAGCTTCTCTCTGGTCGGCCAATGCTACCGTAGCTTTGGTCGGCTTTTACTTCTTCTATACTAACCAAAAACTCTAAATAGCGCCGAGCGGTTGAGCGGCTCACCCCCACCAATTCTCCCATTTGAGTTGCTGTAAACACCTGCTTGGGCTGGCTTTGAAATGCCGTACGAATTTTTTCCAAAGTAAGTGGGTCAACGCCTTTAGGTAGTCTAGCCGTACTTTGTACGCTCGCCTGTTCACTACCAAATAAAGTGTCGACCATAGATTGCGTCACTTCATTGGCACCATCTAAACACTGCTGACGTGCTTCAAAGCGGGCGAGTGCGAGGTCGAGCCGTTCCAAGATCAGCGGTTTAACTAAAAAATCGCAGACTCCCAGACGGATCGCCTTTTCTAGCGTCGCCACTTCTTTTGCTGCGGTGATCAGCATCACTTCGCTTTTACAGCCTTGCTCGCGTAGCATCTTTAAAAACTCAAGGCCATTGCCATCGGGTAGATAAATATCCAATAAAATTAAGTCGGCTTGTATCGCACTCAACAGTACCGTCGCGGTAGAAACATTGTCGCTACTAGCCACCACTCGATATTGCCCTTGTCTTGCGCTACTTGGTGTTGCCGGTGTCACTAGGTATTGCGCTAATAATTGTGCCACAGCTACTTCATCTTCGATGATCACCACAGAATAAGTCATTGTTATTGCTCTTTTACTTGCTTGGGAATAAAGACCGTGATCCTTGCACCAAGTAATTCAGACTCCCCAACCTCTAAGGTTCCGTGGCAGGAATCAAGATTTGTTTTTACGAGATATAAGCCAACACCATGCTGGTCGCCGGACTTAGTACTAAACTGCGGCGTAAACGCCTCTTCGACGTTACCAATCAGTCCAGTGCCGCTATCTTCAACATCAAAGATAATATCCTGAACCGTTTCATCCACTGTTACGACCACTTTGGCAGGCCGCAACTGTGCCGTCGTTCTCGCCGCTTCGATGGCATTATCAATGAGATTACCTAATATTGAAACTATTCGTTCCAACATCTCTTTTTGATGGATAGCGCACAGCGCACTGTCGGAACTCACCTCTAGTGCCACATTATGCTCTCGCGCTTTATGGTATTTACCGAGTAATAAGCCCGCGATCACTGGCTCTTGTATATAGGTGAGGAGGTTTTCAATTTGCGCTTGTGAGCCTTGGCTTTCTTGACCTATCAGCTCAATCGCTTTGTCATATTGCGCCATTTGGATAAGTGCGCCAATGGTATTTAACTTGTTTGAATAGTCATGTGTTTGCACTCTCAATAGCTCTGCAAAAGCCTGTACTTTAGTGAGCTGCTTAGACACGTACTCTAGTTCATCGGAGGGCCGCATACTCAATAAAATACCTTCGTGTTGACCTTGCACTTGCAGCGCAAACCGCGACAACACCAAACGCTTGTCAGCAACAAATAGCTCAAAACCAACCAAAGGGCGATTGGGATTATGCAACAAGAAATCGCTATGTTCTGGCAACAGATCGCTCAGGTGCAAACCCTGCTTACTCAAGCCGCGAGGCTTTTCGAGAATTTCGCACGCGCGTTGATTCAAACGGCGCACGCTGCCATCAGGGTCAAGCGCGATAATCCCCGTACGTACGGTATTCAATATGGCCTCTTGCTCTGCAAATAAGCGTCCGATTTCATCTGGTTGCAGGCCAAAAATAGCTTGGCGGACACGTCGACCAATCCAAATCGCGGCAATGACACTGAGCAGTAACACCGCTGCAGCTCCAACAAAAACGGCAATGCTGCGCTGCAACACCAACGACTCGACGGATTGCACTAAAAAGCCTACCGAGACTAAACCAATCACCTCACCAGCGGGAGAGTACACCGGCACTTTACCGCGAATAGATTCACCTAAACTGCCCTGTGCCGTTGAGATATAACTCTCTCCAGACAGTGCGGCTTGGCTATCCCCACCGACCATAGTGCGACCAATTTTTTGCTCATCTGGGTGGGCAATACGTCGCGTTTCGGTGTCACCAATGACGATAAAATCTGCGCCAGTTGCCTGGCGCAGCAGCTCAACATTAGTATTGAGGCGTTGGATCTGTGAGCTATCCCTATCTGTTATGAGTGCCGTCATAACATCTTCACGAACCGCCACCGCCTTAGCCAAAGCCAAGGCTTTTTCTCCCACTTCCTGGTGTAAGCTTTGCGTAATAACCTGATACACCAACGCGGTAAATAAGCATGCTTGGATCACACACAAGCCCACAACCCAAGTGATCAGTCGCGTTTCTAAGCGTTTTGGTCTGCGTGCTAATTTTTGTGATTGCGACACACCTATTTCCTCGCTGCGGGTTACTGCGCAACTTTTCGTTGCTGGAAGTACTCTTTTAATGGGATCAACAACACTAACATGGCAAGCGCAAATATGCCTAAAGTTAATGGCCGCTCCCAAATAAAGCTAATAGAGCCATCCGAAATCATCATGGCGCGGCGGTAATTACGTTCGATCATATCGCCAAGAATAAACCCAAGGAGCAAAGGTGCCATCGGGAAACTCAATAATCTCAGCACCACCGCCACCAAGGCAAAACCGACCATCATAAACAAATCAAAGGTATTAAATGACACCAGATAAACGCCAATCAAGCTAAAGAATAAAATCATCACCGTGAGGACCGAGCGTGGCAGGGTCAAAGCCTTTGCAAAATAAGGGATCAGTGGCAAATTTAAAATCAGCAGCACAATGTTGCCAAAATACATGCTCACAATTACCGACCAAAATACCGTAGGATTGTCCTGCATTAACGTAGGACCCGGCTGAATACCATAAGCGATCAGCGCCCCTAACATAATCGCAGTGGTGCCAGAACCCGGGATCCCAAGCGTTAACAAGGGCACAAACGACCCAGTACAAGCAGCATTGTTTGCCGACTCAGGTGCCGCTAAGCCGCGGATTTCACCACGCCCAAAACGCTCACGAATGGCTTTTGGTGCCAAATTTCGCTCTGTCGCATAAGCCATAAAACTCGCAATCGTTGCGCCTGCTCCCGGCAATACACCAATGATAAATCCTAAAATCGAAGAGCGCCCCACAACTGGCGCCATTTCTTTCACTTCAGCGCCTGATAATTTTGTTGAGCCAATAACGGGGGTGTCATCATCATTCGAACCTTGATTAGCTTTTTCAGGACGGATCACGTTGATCAGTGCCTCAGACAATGCAAAGGTTGCCATTGCGACCAACAAAAAGCTTACGCCGTCTAGCAAGTCTGCCTGACCAAAGGTAAAACGCTCAGTTCCAGATGAAGGGTCTATTCCCACCGTTGACAGCATCAAGCCAAATACAGTCATCATCATAGCTTTTAAAAATTGCCCTTTTGCAGAAAAAGCAGCAATCGCAGTCAAGCCCAAAAACATCAACATCACATAGTCTGGAGACTGAAAACTTAAGCTCACTTTTGCAAGCAGTGGTGCGGCTATCATAAGCATCAACGCACCAATCGTTCCGCCAGTAAATGAAGCATAAGCGGCAATAGCCAAAGCCTTACCCGCATGCCCTTGTTTTGCCATTGGATAACCGTCAAATGACGATGCCACAGTACCAGCTACACCGGGAGCGTTAATCAAAATAGAGGAAGTCGAGCCACCAAAAATTGCGCCGTAATATACGCCCGCCATTAAGATCATACCGGAATCGGCACCGATGTTGTAAGTGATAGGGATCATCAACGCAATCGCCGTGATTGGCCCTAAGCCGGGCAACATGCCGATAAAAGTACCGACAAAGCAGCCAACAATTACGTACAGTAAGTTTTGCCACATAAAGGCCGTGGACAGGCCAACTAAAATACCGTCTAACATGGCTTAACTCCAAAACTCACCTGGAACCAGATAGATCCCAAGTAGCTGCGTCATAATGGCCCAAAACACGATAACCACAGGTACTGACGCCAATAACAAAATTTGTTTACGTCGCTCACCCATAATTAAAAAGCCACAGCCTAAAAACAAAATGGTCGAGACAATAAACCCGAGTTCCTCAAGCACACTGCTGTAAATAAGCATCAATACAATCAGTGCAGCACATTGAGCTATGGTTGCCTTGGAGATAGTCTCCGCTCCTTCACGTTTATCAAGCGCAGGGACGCCTTTAAACAGTGTTGCGGCAATCGACAAAAGACAAACAACAATGCCAATCAGCGCGTATACCTTAGGCAAAGTTGCTGAGTTTACCGCCTCGTATTCTTCAAAAGGCATAATCGGGATTTGCCAAGCAGATACCGCATAGAGTGAAAACAGAATTAAAAACAGCACTGGGCCTAACAATTCTCGGTTTAACATAGTGAATTACCCACTTTTAGGTGGTGCAGTAACCTCACTGCAGCCACCTATTTAATTTAATCAGCGTCTAACGAAACCCAATTCTTCCATCACCACTTTCAGCTGCGCTTCTTGTGCCTCTAGCGCCTCAATAAACTCGTGCTGTGGCTTAAATAGATTCAACCAACCGTTGCGTGCACGCACAGCTTCCCACTCTTTGCTTTGCACCAGCTTTTGTAATCTCACGGTATATTCGTCGAGTTTTGCTTGGGGGAGATCCGGAGCCGCAAAAAAACCACGCCAGTTAACAAATTCCATGTCATAGCCTAGAGACTTCAGGGTTGGGATCTCTGGATAGTCCGCGATAGGCTCTGGCGCAGTAACAGCAAGAATGCGCGCCTGACCACTTTTTGCCATGTCGAGCGCTTCACTTAATCCGGTCGAGAGCATCTTCACCTCGCCAGACAATAAACCGGCCTTGGCTTTGCCACCGGCATCGTAAGGAATGTAACGCAGCTTGCGACCGTCAACGCCTGCCGCTTTTACTGCTTGTGCTGCAACGAGATGATCCATACTGCCGCGAGCAGAACCACCCGCAACGGTCACAGAGCCCGGGTTTACTTCTAGACGAGCAATCACCTCCTTCCAGCTCTTAAAAGGCGAATCATCACGCACCACGAATGCACCATAATCGGCAATTACGCTGGCAACGGGCGTTAAATCACGATAACTGTAAGGGATCTTACCCGACAACGCACGCAGCACGATTGGCGTTGAATTAACCATCAACATATCGCCTTTTTTATTGCCCGATTCAATCAAATAAGCAATAGCACGGCCGCCACCACCGCCTGACATATTCTGAAACGACGCATTGGACTCAAGCCCTGATTTCACTAACGCCTCGCCCACAGCTCGAGCAGTGGTATCCCAGCCACCACCTGGACCACCGGGAATTAAAAAGTGGGTATCCGCTAATACCTGAGTAGACATCATCGCCACGCCAGCCATTGCTAACTTGAGATGCTTTAATGCAAACTTCATAACCTGCTCCCGTTAAAATAGATACTGCAAGCGTGCAGCAAAGCCAAATCCTGAATCTTCGTCACTAACCAACGCGGTACTTCCAGCTCCTGAAACATCCGCATAGACAAGGTTAACCATGAACTTTAAGCTGCTGGAATGGTAATAGGTACCGCCCAGTGTGTAGGCGTCGACTTGCGTGCCTTGCTTGGCGTTTTCAGCATCCATACTGGAAATACGCGCAACCAACTCCCACGCATTTTTTACCCCTTTAGGTTGCTTAAATACCGCAGAGCCTGCGGAATATTGTTTGTGTTCACCGGTCAAGAAATAGCTCAAAGACAAGTGATAACCCGAAATATCTCCCCCATCTAAAGCAGAAGTAGGGTCGAGGGTATCTAAGTTGCGTGTGGCATATTCGGCCTCAAGCATAAAGGCGTTGTGTTGATAAGCGAGCTCTAACCCGGCTTGTGACATGCTATCAAGGGCAACTACATCACCGCCTGCAGCATAATCCACGAGGCGCACTTTGGCTTCGCGTACTTCACCGCGAGCAAGGCGATTACCCAGCGTTGCACCGCCCATATCACGGTACGAACCCCAACCACCTAAATGTAGGGCTTTACCGGGAGTGTGTTGCGACCAAGTCAAACGCCCCGAATAGGCAAGTGCCAGACGGTCATCTTGGTCACGCCCAGATGCACCAAAAGCGTCGTTTTTATATACCCCTAACGCATAGCGAAAACCGGAATCTTTAAAATATTGATAAGCTGATGCGCCCCAACGAAAGTAAGGAGAAAACGTATCAGCGATAGAGCTGCGCTCTATGGTATTGATGTGTTTGCTGCTGGTGAGCGCATTTAGGGTGATATCTTCTCTTAATTTACCGAACTGAAAGCGCGGGCCGTTGTTCCAACCGGTATAGCGCACTCTTACTGTGACTATCTCGGCATCGCCTTCAGCAAAATCGAGTAGCAACTTATGCTCCCAATCGCCTTGATCACTCTCTACATAGGTGCGGATCCGACGCGGGAAAAAGTCGCTGGCGGCATTACCCTTATTATCGGCGCTGTATGCACCACTAAAATGGTTAAAATCGAGTTGTACACGCCCGCCAAACTCAAGGTTCAGTGATTTATTGGACTGTAATTCCTTTAATTGCGCTTCTAGCTTTGCAACCTTGCTGGCTAGTGCTTCATCTTGTTGTGCCAAAACGGGGCAAGCAGTTACCGCAATTAATGACATTGCTGCAACTGGCTTCATTATTGTTGTTCTCATTGCTCTGTACTCATTTGTCTTAAACGTATTGTGACTAGCGACTACAACCTGCTATCAAGTACGAGCTTATTGTTAACCCTCAATTAACCATAGATTGCGGAAATAAGTTGATTAAGTTGAGTAAAGCGCGTTTTATGCATAAAGGTCATGAGCAATATGCACAAAACCAAAAGTAGTGAGGAAATAAATAACGAGTGAAGCGAAAGTATGACCGCTGCGTTAATCAAAATATCTAAGATGTGGATGGTGAATTAACCTAGCTTTTCTCTGAAGCTCTGGAAACGGTGAGCCTACAAGGCTCAATATAGAATAATACTTTGCCCCCTAGAATAAGCAGAAATAAGACATACAACACACCAAAAACCATCACATTAATAAAACAATACACTCAATAAATTTAAATTTGGTGTAATTCCAACCTCTTATATCTAAATAAGAATTATTTTCAAAAAGAACGTTGACAGCCCCTCAAATCTAATTGATAATCACTATCAACAAGACGAGAGTGACGGCTCAACTTGTTATCACAATAGTTTCTTGACCCGAAACAAGGCTGGTATCCACAACTACCAAGGACGTTAGCAGGCACTTGCATTGCTCCTCGTATTTAGACGCTAACTCCACTTTTTACTTGCTACATTGCTCATATCGGTGACGGTAGATATGAAATCAAAAAGCCCTGCTCAGGGCTTTTTTTATGCCCAAAATTTATTTTTACTTCGGTATTTCCTAGAAAAACAGCCACATTAATATTAATGAGAATTATTTTCAAAAAAGTATTGACTCATTGTTAGATCTAACTGATAATCACTATCAACAAGACGGCAACGTGTTGTTTCGCTAACTCAGTTAGTAAGGTTGATAGTTGTAAAGCCCTGTCTACCTGATGTATTCGCTACCTTGAGATTGGCATTAGTACTCTAGTTTGTTTCTCGACCCTGAAACACGGCTGGCCAACGTTAATGGCTTGAATGAGCTTAATTCAGTCGCCCCTAAACCTGACTAAGTTTATTCTCACAATTTACTTGCTACATTGCTCATATCGGTGACGGTAGATATGAACGTAAAAAGCCCTACTCAGGGCTTTTTTTATGCCCAAAATTTATATCTATTTTCAGCACTTACCGAAAAACAGTCGCACAAATATTAATGAGAATTATTTTCAAAAAGGTATTGACCTAACGGCTAATCTAATTGATAATCAATATCAACAAGAGGACATACTCTTGCTGATTCGACCCTGAATCGTGTTGTCGGTGATGTGCTACAACGCCCCTTGATGTGTATCACTGGCAACCACTTTTTACTTGCTACATTGCTCATATCGGTGACGGTAGATATGAATCAAAAAGCCCTGCTCAGGGCTTTTTTTATACCTACATTTTCTATCAGCGTTTGTTCAGCTGTAATGTCGTGTAATCGTTTTCTTTTACTAGAATCCGTATCATTCTATTTTTCCAAAAATAACAATAATATGAACGCTCGACGCTACCGTTATAACATGTTGTTAAGCCTGCTGCTGCTGGTAGGGTTTATTTTCACCAGCTGGATAAGTATCGAGCATGCTAAACAATCGTTGTATAAAGGGGTGAGCGATGATGCTCTGCCACTCACCAGCCATCTGATTGATTTAGACATACAAAAACGGCTTCAAGCTCCAATTATTGTTTCTCAGCAAATGGCAAATAACGTCTTTATTAAACGTTGGCTAACGTCTTCAAAGCAAGACCCTACGCTTATTTTCACCTACTTAGAAGATACTCGAGCATTACATCACGCAAAAACGAGCTTTTTAGTGGATGACAAGAGCCTCACTTATTACCACTTTGATGGTAACACCCAGCAGTTAGACATTCGCGCCAAACAAAACGATTGGTACCGAGAAAGCCTGCATAGCGATACTGACTATGCGCTCAATGTTGATATAGACCCAAGAGATAACAACGAAGCCATTGTTTACGTCAATCATAAAATAAAGCAAAACAACGATGTAATTGGCGTTGTTGGGGTTGGTATCTTATTGGCTGATTTACATAATTTAATCGAACAATACGAAGCCAGCTACGCACGCAAACTGTACTTTATTGACCACAAAGGCAGGCTCTTATTTTTTAACGATCAGACTCTATCTGGCACCAGTATTCATGATCGTTTTCCAACCCAAGCAACGGCGCTGCTCAATCAATCCGAATATCAATTTCGGTTGGAAACCGACGACCATGCCGAGTTTGTCCATTCGCGCTATTTGGATTCTATAGGCTGGTATTTAATTGTTGAGCAAACAATAGATAAATCCAGTGGAATAAACGACATACTCACAACCAATTTATGGGTAGGGAGCCTAGTCACCTTATTAATATTGGCCGTGGCGCAGTTGACGTTTAATCACTATCAAAAACGCTTAGAAAAAATGGCGAAATACGACAAACTCACCGATACCTTTAATCGCCAAGCCTTTGAGCCACAGCTTCAGCACCATTTAGCGAAAGCGCGTACCCAATCAACCCCAGTAGTGATGTTGATGATGGACATTGACCACTTTAAACAAGTGAACGATCAACATGGCCATGTGGTAGGCGACAGAGTGCTGCAATGCTTCTCCAACGTATGTAAACGCCAGATAGAAAACAACGGTTTGCTGTGCCGCTGGGGGGGCGAAGAGTTTATGGTATTGCTACCCAAAGCGACGTTAGAGCAAGGAATTGCGATTGCTGAGAAGATCCATGTTGCTCTAGAGCAGGCGGAATGTGAGGTCAAAGTGACTGTCAGTATTGGCGTTGCACAATACCATATTGATGAATCAGAAGATGGTTTTATAAAGCGCGCCGATGCCGCGCTCTATCGTGCCAAACAAGGCCGGAATCAAACCAAATTCGCCGCTTAGCGGCGATTCTTACGCGCTCTTGCGCGGCGCTGACGTTTTTCGTCTTCACGCGCGGCCTTTTTAGCCTCAGCTTGTGCTCGTAACTCAGCAACCATTTCTTCTTCCGACTCTCGCATTTCCGGCGTTTCCATCGTGATCTGCCCGATAACAGCATCGCGCAATTCGTTGATTAAAATCTCCGACATCTTATGCGTATCGACCTGATTGCCACCCTTTACACAACCGCGCTTGCGGCCAGCCATCTCGATAAATGTCCAATCACAGTCCGGTAATTCGTCGAGCTTGTAACGTGCTTTTAAAAGCTCTGGATATGAACCTAGCAGATATTCAGCGGTGTAGCTCGCCACTTCTTCATAATTGATAGCCGTATCGCGAATAGCACCCGTTGCCGCCAAACGATAGCCCGAGTTTTCGTTCTCAACCTTTGGCCACAACATACCCGGCGTATCGTAAAGCATAATGCCGTCTTCAAGCTTAATACGCTGTTGCGCTTTAGTTACCGCTGGTTCATTACCTGTTTTTGCAACAATTCTGCCAGCAAGGGTATTGATAAGCGTCGACTTACCCACATTTGGAATACCCATGATCATGGCTTTTAGCTGCTTATCTTGACCCACTTTATGAGGTGCAAGCTTTTTGCAAAGCGCATTAATACGCTGTACTTCATTCGCCTTATCATGACCAAACGCCAGCGCTTTTACACCGCTCTCACGTTCAAAATACTCCATCCACTGCTTGGTCAGTTCAGGATCGGCAAGATCCGCTTTATTCATGATTTTGATAACCGGCTTGTCACCACGTAACTGCCCTACCATCGGGTTTTCACTACTGTATGGAATACGAGCATCCAGCACTTCAATAATGACATCCATCTGCGGCATGATCTCTTTGATCTCATTGCGCGCTTTATTCATATGCCCTGGGAACCACTGTATTGCCATTATAACCACCTGTATTAATTAACTTTAAAAGCTCATATGTTGAACACCTTGCCAAACTCACATATACCATAACGTCGTTCGTACGAAGCGTGAAATATGTGTAGGATACAACATAGGGTACTAAACGCTTTTAATACAGCAGCAGTACCTCATCACTAAGTTGGCTATTCTACTATAAATTGACAGGATTGGGTTAATGGCTATGAATTCTGTTTAATTCGCGCATCACTCTCAAAATACTTGCCTATGTATCGCTGCTATGAGTAAAGTCAGCCCGCCCTCCTGACGGGTTTTGGCGCCCATCAATCACACCCAGAAAGCATAACTTCTTGGCGGGTGAACCGCTTCCCACGAAACTATTTGCACTGCGAATTGGGAGGCTATACTGATAGTTTTTGTAACCCTTGCAAAAAGCTTATTCCATCTTCCATCACACTTTTCATGGGTGGCAACTGTCTACCCGAGAATATTGAAAAAGTGGACTTCATCACACATCTACACTTAATTGCAGATATGGGAGATATGGAAATCACTGATATGGCCAGCTTGGTTTCTAGAGCAATAAAATAACAATTAAATTGAACTCGGAATATGGAGTTAACTTACTAATAGCTTCACAAGGCGTTTTGTTAGACATTAGCAGCGCAATAGGGAATTTACTCGCCTTGAATAATCCACTCACAAGTTGAGTGAATTATTCAAACTCAAGAACTCACAACGTAAACTTAGACAGCAGTGCCTCTTGTTCATGGGCGTTTTTCGCGAGTTCTTCGCTGGCATTATATTGTTTGTCTGAAAAGCTGCCGACCTCCACGCTAATATCGTTGATATGTATTGTATTTTTATTGATTTCTTCAATCACCACACTTTGCTCTTCTATGGCGGTTGCGATTTGAATATTGCGATCCATAAGCTCTTTTACTGCTTCTGAGATTTCTTCTAGCATATGTGTCGCTTGCTCGGTTTGTGACACACATTGCTGGGTTTTATCTCGGCTACTTCCCATAGATTGCTGAACTTGAATGGACGAGGCTTGGATCTGGTCGATCATGGATTTAATTTCGGTGGTAGATTCCTGTGTTTTTGATGCTAGAGAGCGCACTTCATCGGCCACAACTGCAAAACCTCGGCCCTGCTCTCCTGCACGTGCGGCTTCAATTGCAGCATTAAGTGCCAGTAGATTGGTTTGTTCTGCAATGCCATTAATGACCGAAAGAATATTCTCGATATTTTGACTATATTCTGCAAGTTGCGTACTTAGCTCGTACGATGCAGTAATATCGTCAGCCAAAGCATTAATTTGGCTTCGCGCTTTAAAGAATATCTCTTGCCCTTCGGAGGTCTTTTCATTTACTGAGGTGATAGAGCTTGCGGCTTGCTGCGCGTTACCCGCGATTTCGGTCGAGGTAGTGCTCATTTCATTCATCGCGGTAGCGAGGTTTTCAATTAGGCTAACTTGTTGATCAAGTTTCTGTGAGGAATGTGTCGACAGCTCTTTGGCGGCATCACTGCTTATCACCACATCGTCTGCACGTTCTTTTACGTTACTTACTAACCCATGCAAAAAGCCCAAGAACAAATTAAATTGTCGCGCTACCGTGCCGCACTCATCTTCGTTCACGATTTTTAAGCGCTGAGTTAAGTCACCGCCTCCACTTGCCATGCCGGTGATTGCAGATTCCAAATCCCGTAATGGTTGGAGTAAGTGAATTGCTAACGTCCGTACGCAGAATACTCCAATAGCCACGGCTAAAATAGCAATGATCAGGGAGTTTATAGT
Organism: Pseudoalteromonas sp. BMB; assembly: GCF_001709235.1. Classification (NCBI taxonomy): domain Bacteria; kingdom Pseudomonadati; phylum Pseudomonadota; class Gammaproteobacteria; order Alteromonadales; family Pseudoalteromonadaceae; genus Pseudoalteromonas; species Pseudoalteromonas sp. BMB. The sequence goes on along the minus strand of NZ_MBQA01000173.1, from coordinate 12,945 downwards.
AATTTCAGTCAGTGTTTTGTAGGCTTTTGATTTATCTATTAATACCGCCAAATACCAGTCCGTACCATAGGTGTTATCAAGCGAGTGTAAGTAAAACAACCTTTTGCCTTCTTTGGTATCCACTTCTTGCAACTTATCTACGCTATCTAAGCGTAAAGCTGGATATACCTGTTGCAGTTTTTTGCCGTTAAATTCGGCCTGTTGATGAGAAATGACATTACCAGACTTGTCGACCAAAAAGGCATAGCCCGTGTTATCAAAGTTAACCTGATTGACACTATTGGCGATGGTTTTTAGGCTTAAATCTCCCCCAATTACCCCTTTAAAATTACCGTTCACTACAATGGGAGATACCACCGACAGCAATAACTCACCTGTCGCCGCGTCAGTATATGGACTGGTATAAACGGTTTTATTTTGGTTTTTACCAAGCTCATACCAAGCTCGCTCTCTAAAATCTACGCCCGGAGGATTTTTGCGAGTGGGGTTGTTCGACCTGAGCCCTTCCTCATTAGCCAAAGTACCAAAAGCCAGAAGAAACTCCTTTTTAAACACTGGTGTATTCAGTGCTTGTTGAAAGTTATCATCGCTAAAGTTTTGCTCTAACTGACTTTTTATCACATTAATTTGCGTTGCTTTACCGGCCAGCCAATTCTCTATGCTCACGGCAAGCAATTGCGTGCTATCCGTTACATAAGCATGGGTTTTGGTTTTTACCGAATCGCTAACAAACCAGTAAGTAGAAAGCGTCGTCGTGGTGATGATCAATAAGATCACTATGGCAGAAGTCACAGAGAACTTAGTGCGGATCTTCATATTCAACAGCCTGAATAAAAAGTGCTCGAATATCAAAAGTGTTGTCTATAATTCGATTATTGGCAACTGAGCGATGTAAAAACCATGAATTTTACTTTGAGCAACTCAACCGCACTGATTGGCCTAGCCTGTTTACTGACTTCTTCAGTAGCTTTAGCAGCCGATCGACCTATTACCATGGCCGACATTGAAAATCTTGAGCGGCAATTAGCTGATCTTAAAGCTCGGTTTATGACGCAAAATAGCGAACCAAAGGCCGCAGCTCCTGTGGCAAAATCAACACCACAAAGTGACCCCGTCAAACCACTTACCGAGCCCTCAACCACGCTCCAAACCTATGCCACAATACGCCCGACATTTGGCGTAATCAATCAAGATGACGCAAGTAACTGGGATGTTCGTGACGCCTTATCCCACGCAGGGATTAAAGTGACTCATGAATTTATGCCGGGCTGGCAGGCCGAACTTCATGGTGAATGGGGCATCGATCTCGCCAATGAAGGAAATTTTGGCAAGTCACGCCGTGCTTATACTGCGCTAGGTACACCGTATGGTAGATTTGGCATTGGCAAACAAAGGCCTGCACAGTATCTGTTTATTGCCGAATACGTTGATATTTTTAATCACGGTAGCAGCCCATTTGCTTACGATCCAGAGAGTATTTTTTTCGTTGATAATTTAGTTACTTACCGCTACGAATTAGGGCCAATGACGTTTATCGCTGCAGGCCAATTTAACGGTGACAAAGGCGATAACCAAACGGATTTATTCAACACTGGGTTAAGTTACGATAACGCAGGTTTACATGCGGCGATCACTTATCAACAAAACGATGTGTACGATAACGAGCAGCATATTGGCGAAAACCAACTTTGGTCTGGTGCGCTAGCTTATCAATTTACCTCCCGCTTTTACGCTGCCATGGCGTATCAGGACAAAGACTATCAACGCGTGGGCGCACTTGATTCTCGACAAGGCCACACCTTTGATCTTTCGTTGGCCTATCAACTCGCAAAACACTATAAACTCAAAACCGGATATTTTGATTTTGATGACGGTTACGGCAGTCATGATCCGCTAAATCAAAGCTTCGATGGCTACAATGTTACACTTGAGTGGCTACCAACACCGCCGCTCAGAGTGCACTTGGAGTATTTGAACAAGTCCTTCGACAACCAAGTCGATATGGACTCCATCTCCATTGGCTTTAGGTACGATTACAAGCAAGAGTGGCAATTTGATTAGCCAAGATCACAGGATCTAGGATAATAATTTTTCAATTTGGATTGATTTATACATCAAGTATTCAAGTGGGGGTGGTACACTCGCGCAAGGCTTTGAAGTATTCAAGTTTAAAGAGGCGGCATGAACCACTCTCCTATTCCACTCAATATTACCACGAGCGCCAACATCGAGAATATTGTTGTGCTGCATGGCTTGTATATGTCTGGCTTTGTGATGCGGCCGCTTAGCGCTCGTTTAGGTAAATCGGGCTACCGTATTCTCAATTTAAGCTATAACACATTAACGCCAGATATTGATGAGATCTGCACCGCTATTGATACTTTTGTTGACGACCGCCCCGCCGCACTCGTTTGTCACTCCATGGGAGGCTTAGTTGCAAGAGCCTATTTAGAGCGAGACTCTGTAGCGAGCAAGCAAGTAAAGAAAGTGGTAACCTTAGGGACACCACATAAAGGCAGTGCTATTGCCAAGCATATCCACGACAAGGGGCTGGATCTACTGTTAAAAAACAGTGTGGAGTTTTTATTATCGAACAATCAAGATTGGCCTTTCGACGCGAAGCTTTACAGCATCGCTGGTGACCTACCCATTGGACTAATGCCACTGCTTCAAAAGGGCAGCCAATCGGATGGCACTGTGTTGTTAGAAGAAACCAAGCTCAATGGCATGGCCGAGCACAAAGTGTTTCATCTCAGCCATACCAGCTTAATATATTCCCGAGCCGTGATGGAGTATATTTGCAAACAGCTAGCCGACTAAATCAAGCCGTAGTAAGACATTCAGTATCGTCTTCTACTTGTGCAACAACATTAACATCATGCTTTGGTGTTGTTAAAATTTCCCCATCTAATAATCTAAGCTGCGTTGTCGCTCTATCCGCATAACGAGATTCGTGAGTCACCATACATATCGTTGTGCCATTTTTATTAAGATGCTCTAGTACTTCCATAATCTGATCACCGGTATTGGAGTCTAAGTTTCCTGTTGCTTCATCAACTAACAGTATTGCAGGATCTGCTACTAGAGCTCTGGCTATAGCAATTCGCTGCTGCTGTCCCCCAGAGAGTTGATTCGGTTTATGTTGAGCGCGATGCGTCATGTTAACCATTTCCAAGCACTTATTTACACGTTCTTCAATTTCAGTATTGCTTAGTTTCTTATCTCGATAGCGTAAAGGTAGTGCTACATTATCAAATACCGAAATTTCATCAATAAGGTTAAATGATTGGAAAATAAACCCTATTTTACTATTTCTAATTTCTGCAGCTTCATCTAGCGATAAATTAGCAACATTAACACCTTCAATCATATACTCACCTCCTGAAGGCATGTCCAACAAGCCAAGTAGAGATAGTAAAGTAGATTTACCACAACCTGAAGGGCCAGATATAGAGACATAATCACCAGCAGAAATGGTAAGGTTAATGTCTTTCAATGCGTGTGTTTCCATATCCTCCGTTTCAAAAACTTTCGAGATATTCTTCATTTGAATTTTTATTTCGCTCATGTTTCTATTCCTACTGATAATTCTGTTTCTTATTTACTGTTTGATAAGCAATTCTGATGTCGTATTTTTCAGGTTAGAAAGATCAGAAATGATAAAAACATCATTCGGTTTCGCCCCTGAAATAATTTCTATGTAACGCCCAGCTTGTCTGCCTAGCTCCAATGTTTTCAACGTTGCCGATGTATTGTCTGTTGCCAAATGATAAAGAGATACTTCACTGTGAGGCCTGACATTACCAGGCCGTTTAATATAGCTGACCTGCTTCAAAGTATCGGCAATTATACTGGCATCTACATTAAGCTGAGGCCTCGCACTCTCTGGTAACTCTTCAGGTAATGCGACTTCAACCTCGACCGTGTTATCCTCAACTATTGGGTCAATTCTCGTCACTGTACCTGAAATAATATCGCGTCGAGTATTTATCATAGCTTTTTGCCCCACTCGTACTTGCTGAACTTGGCCTTGCGGTACTCGGATGAGTGCAATGAGATCGGTCACGCTACCAATTAGTGCTATCTCCTGACCTGGCGCTAGGCTTTGTCCTAATTCGACGGAGAGTCGTTGTAACACCCCAGAAAATCCAGCCTTCACTTCAAGACTGTCTAGTCTAGCCTGACGAATATTAAGTTGACCTTGTTGCTGTTTGACACGCTCTTGTTGAATATTAACGGATTCTTGATGTACCTGTTTTAATTGAGCTATTCGCTGCTGCAAGATATCTATGCGCTTGGCAAGCTGATCTTCTTCTAATACGGATTCTTGATATGCTAATTGTGAGACGATGCCCTGCTCAATTAACTTTGCCTCGGCTTTACGATTTAGCATTGCTGATTCATGACGCGCTTTCAATTCCGCTAAATTAGCAGCTTCATTTAAGATTTCTCGCTGGTTATTCAGCTTGAGCTGGCGCAAGTTAGCCTTAATCTGAGCCAGCTCTTGTTTTGCATTCTCGACATCTTGGGCTAGTTCTGGGTTTTCTAGTCTGACGATAACGCTATCTGCAGATACGCTAGCCCCCGGCTTTAGCACTATTTCTTTCACCGTTGCTTGTGCCAACGTCGTGATCAACTGCTGCTTATCTGAGCTCAATACTCCATATCCTTCAGTGATCACTTCCAAATCACCAAATTCGACGCGCTCAATAAGGACATCACTTCGAGAAACGGACACTGCACTTGCAGTTTGCATTGCCCAAACAAGTAAAGCAGCCAATATCAATATGGCGATTACCAGCATTTGATATTTTCCTCGTGCCCCTGCTTTTTTTACTTTCGTTTTAACTACATCCACAAATTTTCCCTCTCAAAAACGACACACTTATCTAATCTACTCACACTATTGACTATCACGCAAAGAGCGAATTGGGGGAGCATTGATTATAGGGCGTAAAGGCCAATAGCAAGCAAATAAAGTCATCATGCTCACAAGTACTAAGGTCGCAGGATACATAACAATTACTTGTGGGTTAACGTAATCAACTAATGCATCAGAGAAAGTAATGTATAGCCCCAGTAATGCTCCTAGGCTTAGAGCTACACCTTTAACCACTGAACCTGCATTACCACTAACAATAAGTGCAATAACATCTTTACGTTTAGCACCAATAGCTAAGCGAGTACCTAACTCAAATTTACGCATTTGTGTTGCATACGATAAAATACCGTACAAACCGATCGTTGCTAGGAAAAATGTCAAAACTGCAAGAACGGCGCTGGTCACTGCCGTGGTATACTGAGTAAATAGTAATGTGTCACGTTGCTCATTCAAAGTTGTCAGCTCTACCAAATCAAAACGACTATCCACGGCTTGTTGAGTGCTAACGAGTAGCTCACGAGATAGCAGCTGACCAGTTTCTAGCTTTAAGACAAATCTTGCAGAAGCTCGTGTTGATATTCGATATGCTTCCATCGCGACCTCTGACTCTGCAGGCATTTTCACGCCTTTAACCACGCCGCTTACAGTAAATAACGTATCACCAATTCTGATTTTTTCACCAATAGCGCTACCATCTGGCGCAATTTTATTTGCATATACATCGTTGATAATAATAACAGCACGTTGGTCACGTACATCTGCTGCACTATAGTAATCACCTTCCAACAATGGCTGAGCAATTATCTGAAAGTAACTTTCATCGACTTCGCGGCTGCGCACAATTAGCCTTTCTTGACTTTTTTCAATTACTTGAATTCTATTGCTAGCAGAATGTAATGGTGATGTCGCTTGTGCAATATCAGTAACTTGTGGTAACGACAGAAGTTTACTTTTTAGCTCTTCAACCATCGCTCGACGCTCTTCAGCTGACACGCTATCCGTAGCATTTATTCTTGAACTCACAGTCCAAAGGTTTTCGGTTTCAAACCCCAGTGGCTGCTCAATAACTTCTAGGGAGTTTCGCAATAGACTTATGTTAATAAAAACCAATAGTGTCACGATAGTAACTTGAGAAATAACCAACAACGTACGTACTTTTTGTGATACCTGAACACCAGTTCCTTTACCACTGGATTGCAAAGTCGCATTTAGAGTACGGTAATTAATCATATTGGCACTCAGTCGCGCAAAAAACACACCGAGAATCACAGCGACTAACAGGGCTGAACCCAGTGTCACGCCACTCATCGTAAGTTCATCAACTCGTGGGAGACGCAAGGCTAAATATTGCTGTAAGACCCAAAACCCACCTTTAGCCACAATCAAAGCAACAATAATTGACGCAGAGACTAACAAGGCTGATTGTGCTAATAGCGCATGAAATAAGTGACTTTTCTTAGCGCCTACTGCTGCTTGAATCGCAAGCTGTCGCTGCTGTTCAGCCGTTCTTGACATAAACAGATTGGTAATATTGGCACAAGCGACTAATACTAATCCGATGATGCCAACCAACAGCATTAGAATGGTACTTTGGTTGTTGCCTAATATAGCGTTATTGAATGACTGCAGTTCGGTATTGATACTCCAACCATTAAAGAACTGATTGTCTGAAATATTTTCTCGCCACTCGTCATTAATCAGCGTGGTTAATGTTTGTTCGACTTGGGAGTTGCTTAATAAGCTATCCAGTTTACCTACAAACTGGAACCGGCCACTGAACATGCCTCGTCTTTCTCTATAATCAGCGTTGAGATTTATCGGGTTATAATCCCAAGGTAAAAATATATCTGTCTTTCTGCCTACTTGATACAGCTGCGGTTCAATAAAGCTCTTATCTAGCACACCGACAACTCTAAAGTTCGTTCCACCAATCGTTACGGATTGCTCTAGAATACCAGCATCTCCTGAAAATTCATTTTGCCATACATCAAAGCTTAAAATGGCAACAGGATTGAAGCTATCTTTCTCTTCCGTCTGTTCAAACTTTCGTCCCAAAATCATCTTGGCACCTAGCAAGTCAAACAAGCCGGGAGAAGTATAAGTTGTATTAAGCGAGGGTTGAGTTGATAACGAGCTCAGTACTCCTTCCCTATAATCAAGCATCGCTGACTGGCTAAACTGTTTTTGATTGTCATAAAGATTAACCAAGTTGCCTAAATTGAAATCGGGATTCGCGTCCTGCTTCTTTTTCTCATCAACTGTGTAAGCATTTAAACGATATAAACTGTCTTGTTCTGGGTAAGGTAATGGCTTAGCGATTACAACATAAGCAAGCGTCAAAATAGTCAGTAATGCCCCTAAAGTCAGACCCAGGGTGGTCACTACAGTTAAAGCGAAACCTTTCTTTTTGTATAATCCTGCCCAAGCTTGCTTTAGTAGATAAATGCTATGGTTCATCTCGTTATATCCTGTTGTTACTATGTGGCTAAGAATAGCCTTACAATTTATTTACTCTAATTTACACCATGCTAATAACGTACCATATTTATCTATTTTCGGATCTTTTTCTATAGGTAAAAAAAGATCAATAATTTCAGCAGATGGAAAATTAAAACCTTATTTATCAAATAAATAGAGTTTAGGAACGAGATGCTTTTGGATGTGGTAGGGTGCATGTGAAGAAAGGCAATATAGAGCATGCGTCCATGGTTGAATTCACACCGTCCGATACCGGAATCGAACCGTCCGAAATCGAGCGGTTCTCTTATTGTTGACTCTAATTTTCGGAATAAAGAGAGAGTGCAATCAAGTGCTTTTATCTACGTTTTTTAACTTTGTTGTGGCAAAGTGATGGTAACAGTAACTCCACCCGATAGGTTATTTTCAAGATCAATTTTGCCTTGGTGTTGCTCTATCGTATTACGGCAAAAGCACAAACCAATCCCCTGTCCTTCTGGCTTAGTTGTAAATAAGGGAACAAATGAATTTTCAAGATTCGCAAACCCGTGTCCATTATCTACCACCTTTACAAAACTACGTCCTCTTTCCTCATGAAAACTGAGTGTAACGATATTCGCTCCTGCCTCATCTGCATTTTTTATCAAGTTGATCAAAACCTGTTCGATTGCTGACTTATCAACGTAAATTTGCTGGATTTTAACAATCACCTCAAATTGAAGATGAGAAAATAACCCTGTTAAGCGCTCTACCAACCGCTCTGTCGAGACTACTTCATATTTTAAAGTTATTTTTTTGGACAAAGAAGCATAGTGGTTTATAAAATTTAATAATAACTGGCAACGTTCAGATATCAATGCCAACGCTGCCTGATCACGCTCATTATCTACTCTCGCAGCAAGGGTCTCAGCTATGGTTGAAACGGGCGTAAGCGAATTGCGGATTTCGTGACCCATTACATTTATCATCAGTTGCCATGCTTTCACTTGGCTACTTCTAACTGCAGATTCAATGTTTGTGAAAACTAATAACTGATGTATCAGCCCCGAATCGATAAAAGCACTTTGATTAATTTGCCACCGTTCGCTTTGATTCTGGTTTTGAGATTTAAGCTGCCAGCCGGACTTGGTATTGCGTAAGCCGAGTAACTTGGTTGAAGCATGTTTATACCGTTGCCATGGTTGACCATCATATAGTTGGCTAAAGGCACCATTTGCATAAACAAGTTGATATTTGTGATTCAACACCATCACCGGATTATCTTGTTGATCAATAAGCTGATAGACCAAAAAAGCATGCTGATCATACCGTTGTTTCTTCTCCGATAATTCTTGGCTAAACTCTCTCAAATGCAGATGGAATTTGCCCACAACCCCTTTTGGAAAAGCCGGCTTGGCATATTGTTTGTAGTCTTCCTGACGGATCGCTTCAATATGTAACAAAGCACGCTGAAAACTGGCCACAATGACATTTCTAAAGCGAACAATCGCAACGATATAACCAAGAGCAAGTAAACTGGTAACGATCACTATTTTCCAAGCCCAAAGTTCCAAATGCCACATAAAGGAAAAAATGAGCAGTAAGAACAACGCAGAAAATAGGGTCAACCAAAAAGTAATAAACCCTTCTAGCGTTTTACCGTTGAATATCATCGTACTTTTCCAAGCGCCGATATAAAGATGACTTAGTTAGACCCAACAATTTTGCTGCTTGAGTGATATTATGATTGGTCTGTGCAAGGGCCTGCTTAATTAAACTGCGCTCAGCTTGCTCAAGTGTCATCATTGAAATTTTTTCGGATGCGCTAGTCATTTTATCTGTATTACGCGTCTGTATCGCTAAATCGCTATCGGTAACTTGCTCAGACTTTGTTAGCAGTACCGTGCGCTCCATAAGATGGCTGAGCTCTCGCACATTTCCGGGCCAATGATAACTCTGTAGAGCACACTGTGCTCGACTATCTAACGCCATTGGTGGCTTTTGATATTTTCGCGACAGCTTATCTAAAAAATGCTGGGCCAACGGAACAATATCTTGCTCTCGCTCGCGTAGCGGTGGAACATGAAACTCCAAAGCATTTAGTCGATAAAACAGATCTTCCCTAAATAAGTCCCTACTAATCTGCTTTTGAAGATCGGCGTTAGAAGCACTGATGATACGAGTATCCATCTGTCGAGTCAGGCTTGAGCCCAACATTTCATACTGACCAGACTCAAGTACACGTAATAGTTTTGCTTGCTGAGAGAGAGGAATATTGGCAATTTCGTCTAAAAATAGCGTTCCTTTATTCGCTAGCTCAATCCTACCAAGACGGTTACTTTTTGCGTCAGTAAATGCCCCTTTTTTGTGGCCAAACAGTTCACTTTCAAATAAATTTTCCGCAATAGCCCCCATATTTACCGAGATGAAAGGGCCAGAGCAACGCTGGGAAAGAGCATGTATTTTCTCGGCAAGAAAGCTTTTACCTGTACCGTTTTCACCACTTAGCATTATATTGACATCGGTATCCGCCACATTCTCAATTTGAGCCATCAATTGCAACATGGCAGGTGAGCGCCATACATAATCATATTTAACAAACGGTTCCAAACGCTGTTGTAACTTTTGGTTTTGGGATTGTAGATCAGATAACGTCAATTGATGTTTGATAACTTGCAGTAAACGTTGATTTTGCCAAGGCTTTTCAATGAAATCACCAGCACCTAACTGCATAGCCTTGACTGCTAGCTCGACATTAGACCACGCTGTCATCGCCACAACTGGCACTACAAACTCTGATTTAGACAACCAAGATAAAAACGCTAGTCCTTCTTCTCCAGAAGTAATATCTCTGGAGTAATTCATATCCAGCAAAATCAAATCTATACGTTGCTGCTTTAGGACCTCTCGCGCTTGATCTGGACTATTCGCTTCAAAAGGTATGTAACCATTATCCTCAAGAGCAAAACTTGTACTCAAATATATGTCATGCCGATCATCAACAATTAAGATATGCGGTCTATTCAAACTCTTCCTTTATTATCAGCTTACCTAGCAAAGAACGCTCAATGAGGCTGCCTTTCAAACACAAATTGAAGAATTATGATACACAGGCTGTTAACAGGGTCAAGAAGCTTAATCGATTGATTAAGCTTCAATATATGAGGCCTCACATTTGACTTAATGGCTTTTACAACATATCAGCCATGTTTAACCTCACTCACTGAGTAACGTATCTGAGTAGTCTGCTTCTTCATGTAATACCTCCTGTTGACTACCCAACCCTAGCAGCAGTTCCACATCCGTCAGTTGTCCTAAAATTGAATGATGATCTGCTGCTAAATCGGACGTTCTAATTGGGCTTACCAATAAATCACTCCAACCGTAGTCTGTAGGTATATTGCTACTTCGAGTTTGTGTTGCTCGATATAAAGTTACCTTGATTTTCTCAGTTAACTTAGCGGGCTCGTAACTCAAATAACCATGAATATCAGCTTTATAGACTCGGTAAAGGGTTGTGAATTGATCAGCATTCAAAGTCACACCATGCAATTCAAATAACTGACAAATAAAGTCAATACGATCATCAGCAGAAATACTCATCACCTGCTCACGATCAAACTGTAATTCAACACCATAGAGCTTAGCCAAGGTGATGCACAAGCCGACCAGCAAGCTATCTTCCTCTAACGGCTCTCGACTTTGCATTACCGAAGGCGCAATAGAATCGATCAAGCTTAGCGAAGCGACTTGCTCATTTCCCGCTAACAGTATTTGAGCCATAGCATACGCTACAACACCGCCATAAGAATGCCCAATTAAATGGTAAGGCCCCTCAGGTTGTACCTGTTTCATAGCAGCAATATTTACCCTAGCGACTTCCGACACACTATCTAATGGCTCACGTTTACCATCCAAGCCTACCGGCTGCAAACCATATAGCGGATGACTATCATTCAGCACGTTTGCTATTGGCTGTAATGACAACACATTTCCACCTGCTCCCGGTATAGCAAAGATAGGTCGCTGCTTGCCATGAGTTTGCAATGGTACAACAATATTAAAGCCTTGCTCTTGGTGACTTTTCAGCAGTTCGGCAAAGTCACCAATACTCGTATTTGAAAACACAGTGGATAAGGGCAAATTCTGACCAAACAGCGAATTTACTTTTGCCATCAACTTTACTGCTATCAACGAATGTCCTCCCAGCTCGAAAAAAGAGTCATTAATCCCTATCTGACTCGCATCGAGATCCAGCACATCAGCCCAAATGACAACCAATTTAGCTTCAACATCATTACGTGGTGCAATGTATGCTTGGCTTGATTCTAAATTCACTTGTAGTCGTTCAAGAGCAGTGCGGTCCACCTTACCATTTGGTGTCTGTGGTATTTCCCTGAGACTCATGTATGCCAATGGCAGCATATGATCTGGTAAAGTTGACTTTAAGAAGCTGTGCATACTATCTCGGGATAATTCTGTGACACTATCGGCTGTCGTTTGGCTGGCAACATAAAACGCAACTAGCTTATTTATACCTCTGTCCTGCTGCGCAACTACGGCACAATCTTTGACCATAGGATGTAAGTTTAGCTGCGCCTCTATTTCACCAATTTCAACGCGAAAACCTCGGATTTTAACTTGAGTGTCCACTCTGCCTAAGAACTCAATATTGCCATCTTCAAGCCAGCGCGCTAAGTCACCAGTTTTATACAAGCGGTGATTCGGGTTAAATCGATTGGTAATAAACTTTCCGTCAGTAAGCTCTTCTCGATTGAGATAGCCTCTTGCAAGTCCATCACCAGCAATATGAAGCTCACCAGGTACACCTATTGGCACTGGGTTTTCATGCTCATCTAGTATATAAATCTGAGTGTTATTTATGGGTTTACCAATAGGAACACAATGCAACTTTTTGTCTTTATCTTTCATTTTGTAATAGGTGGCGCAGACAGAAGTTTCTGTTGGTCCGTAAGCATTAATACATTCAAGATTATTGTCTAAATGATACTGTAAAACATGTTTATTGGCGGCTTCTCCAGCTGTGATTATGACCCTTAACGGTAAGCGCTGCTCCCCTATTGCAGCAAGATAAGAAGGTGTAATGGTAGCCACTGTAACTCGGTGGTAGTTTAAGTAATTCAAGAATTTTATCGGATCCCGTTTTTCCTCTTTTGGTGTAATCACCAACGTGGCTCCAGATAAAAGCGACAAATACATTTCATACACAGCACCATCAAAACAGATTGAAAAGTTTTGTAGCAGCCTATCTTCTTGTTGTATCGAAAGATCGGCTATTTGACTTAAGATCATATTGACCACACCCTGATGTTCAACCGCGACGCCTTTCGATTTACCAGTGCTACCAGATGTATAAATCACATAAGCAAGGTTATTAGGTCTCACGCACTGTTGCAGCTCAATCACATCGCCATATCGACTAATTGCACAGTTTGATATTTCAGCATATTGGCCATCTAATGTGATGAACCTAGTTTGAACTTTGACTAAAGAAGATAACCTAGAAAGCAATACATCCTGTGTGACTACTATGGGGGTGCCACAGTCAGCTAGCATATAATCTAATCTCTCTTCCGGGTATTCCGGATCAAGGGGAACATAGGCAC
>NZ_MBQA01000172.1:0-112400 GCF_001709235.1 Pseudoalteromonas sp. BMB | reverse complement strand
TAACGAAGTATGCTCTCACCCTGACCCTTTCATAAAGTTTCCCTTAAATAATTTACTTCCCAATTTATTGAATAAAATGCAACCACTTTCTTTTATAGTAAATCTATATACACACAGCAAAGCCAACGTAGCAAGGCATGAGATTTACAGACGTTCAGCCATTAAAACCCTTGTGAAATGATCACACTAAAGTCAAGAAAATCAGCTTCACGGTTACTTGGTAAACCACTACTGCTGGAGGGATAAGTAAACTGCACTTTAAGAAAATTACAACTTCCATTTGTATTGTGTTGTTTAGATACAGCCCATTTACTGCCTGAGTCTTGAGCGTTAAATGAACCACACGATGCAGACATTTTCAGTGATTGATCTGAGCGGCCAAAAACATCAAAGAATAGCATTTTCCCATCATCACCTTCTACCCTCACTGTCATTTCATATCCAACAACTTCTTTAATAGTTACGCGAACAAGCTCATCAGATCTGCAGGGGTCGGCGGGTCGTATATATACAACTCGAGACTGATATACAGGTGAAAAATTGGATTTGCTAAAATCATAACGAACACCAGAGTCGATATAAATAGGATAAACTGGCGTACTATATACTTGTGCTGGTTTCATCATTTTCTCGGGCAGTATGGTAATTACCGATGAGTTACTTGGATTTTTATCGTCGGGTATACATATCCTCTCTGGAGGACAGCATTCAAGGTCACTTGGACAACACTCCGCATTTGATAATAATGTGTTTTTATTAATCAGGTTTAGTCCAACAACCTTTGTATTCGCTGCTAAATGCAAAGGTAGAAAAACCGCCACAAAAAAAACCAAAAATAATAACAAAAATCTCACAAACCCACCTCAAAGAACCGTTAATTAACATTTAATTTAAAATACCAAATTTACAAATTAAGTAAAAACATTAACTTAAAAAACAACATAAAACATTAAGCCAAAAAAATTTAAAAGCCAAAATTCACCCTACACTGGATCAGAGAAACTCCTAAAAATAATTTCCTAGTAAAAAATTTAACAACAAACCCCACCTTATAGCCAAAAATATAGCCACAAGGTGGATTAATTAATATATATAACAAATTACAATTAAAGAAATTATACACAAACATTAATTATCGCAAATAAATGCAAAACTTGACTGCTCTATATGTGAATAATATACATCCATTTGTGCATTACTTGGAATAATTACGTTTAAATTATCTGGCACATATAGCTCGTATTTAGCTTGTGCAGGAAGGTTAATAACACGCTGCCCACTACCCCGTTCATCCAATTTAATATTCACTAATTCATCAAAAGATGTGACGAAGTTTCCGACCTTAAACATGGGTGATAACATGCGAACACCAATATCGATAGCGCCTGAGCCTACACCAATATCCAAATTACATACCTGTACACTCAAATTTAAAGGCTGTAGGTAGGGCACGGACTCTTCACCTAAGTTAACGATAAAGCCGTCTTGAGATACCTTTGGAGAGGTATAAAAACTCTTAGCTAACCGCACATCATCTGTTTCAAAAACTAAAGCGGAATCTTTCTCTGCTTCTAACTGGATATTGAAAGCGCCATTACGATCGCTGAGGTACTTTTTCCCATTGATAATAATACCTGCATTAGGTACTGGTTTATGTAGAGGATCTTTAAATGAAGCACTTACATAACCTGTCACCATATCAATTGGGTCTGATGCATCTACGCGAACTAAAGTACTGCTTGTGTTACCAACTGAATCCGTTAATTCCAAGCTAACGCTATATGTGCCTGCAACATCCGCAGTAAAACTTGCGACTGAGTTTGCTTTACCGTACAGCTGCGCACTAGATCCTTGCGGTACTTCTAGAGACCATTGATACGTCAGCATATCACCTTCAGGATCGTAACTCTTTGATGCATCGAAGTTGATTTGCTCACCAATAAGGGCTGTTCTTGGTGCATCATTTTCTAAAATAATAACAGGAAGTAAATTGGCTTTCACTTGGACTAAATGAGCTTCCACATCAGAATAATCTTGTCCATCATTTACACGTAAAGATACAATGTAATTACCAAGTGTTGTTGGAGTAAACGATGCAGTGCCATTGTCCTTTACTACGATTTCTACGTCACTGGCTGCTTCGATAAATTGCCATTCATAAGTCAGCGTATCGTTATTTGGATCGGAACTTTTAGTTCCATCTAATTCAATAGGCTGGTTCACATAGGCTGTTTTAGGACCTGAAATATGTGCTACAGGCTTGTGATTACCACTGACATTGAAAATTTGTGTATTCGAAGTAGCTTCGTTTTGACCATCTGAAACTGTCAAGGCTACAACATAAGCACCTTCGACATCGGGTGTAAGCTGCGCTTTTTCTTCTGTTGGAAATGCAATGTAACCTTCGCTCAGCTCTGGACGGCTAATTAGTCGCCATTGATAAGCAAGAAGCTGCCCTTCAGGGTCATAACAAGATGCACATACCAGCTCATTCGACTCTAATGGTATAAACATTTCATCACCAAGTGACACAACTGGCGGCAAGTTTTCTGTGGTAACAGACAAAGCATACGCAGCTGTAGATGTTGCTCCATTCGAGTCAGCCACACTGACAGTAATTTCATATGTCCCAAGTGTCTCTGCGGAGAAGCTCGTTTGTGCTCCTTTTATATCACTCAAACTCGCCTTTGCCCCATCTGGCTGGGCAGTTATTTCCCATAAAAAAGACAAGCGATCAAACCGATCTGGATCGTAGCTTTCACTAGCGTCAAAAAATGTTACTTCATTCGGCTCCAATTTAGCTTTACTCTTTTTCAATACAACCACAGGGGGCGAGTTGATCTCAAGCGCATCGCTTGTGATTGTAATAACATCCTTTGCACTTTCTCCCGTTGCTTTTTTAACGGTCAGCTCTACAACATACTGGCCAACCACATCAGGAACAAACGATGTTTTAGCTTTTTTATATTTAAATATTCGCGCTGTGGAGTTAGCTGGCTGTTCGACAATCCTCCACTCGTAGCTTGTAAGGACCCCCTCAACGGCGTAGCTATTAGTACCATCTAACGAAACTATTTGGCCCTTTTTAACCGTTAGGTCTCGTCCCGCTTGCGCGACAACAGCAACACTGTCTTGTAATTTAATTACTAATTCTGAAGGAACGCTGTTTTTTTTTCCATCTGATGCAATAAGAGACAGCACATATTCATCAGCTTCTGCAAGCTCAAATACAAGCTCTTCGCTGTTTGCTTGTTCTAAAGTGACAGGAGTTCGTCCTGTGCCTTTGCTGAGGTTCCACGAATAGGTAAGCGAGTCACCATCGTTGTCATAGCTTTTAGCTGCACTAAATCGAGCAATCGAATTTAGTTTAATTTCCGATGAACTTTGAGTAATAACGGCAACAGGTCGGTGATTATTATACCCCCTCCCAATATCAACTCCAGATACAGCATCAGCAGTACCAGAACCTCCACATGCAGAAATCAATATACACACCGAAACAGGAAAGCTATTCTTCCATTTCATACTAAACATTCCTTTTTATCAAATTATTGATTACCATATGCAGCTTCTCTTATGGCTGCATTTAATACCATTGCCTGTCTACCAAGCTCTTGCGCTCGCTCTATTAATTTTTCCTGCTCACTAATTAGACTTTCATCCAAACTACGTGAGCTCGCACCTGTTAGCGCAACACCTTTGTTTCGCTCTGACACCTTTTCAGATAATATATGGAGCCGCTCTTCCTGCACTTTTATTGCCTGTCTATATTCAGTAACTTGCTCTTCCAACTGTGGAAAAGATTTCACAACAAAATCGAAATAGCTGTTTTTATCAAATTTATCCACTTGACCTAAATGAGTGATAATCCCCTCGGTCGTGCTCAATACTTTCGCTTGTTCAATTGTTTTATCTAGCTTTTCTAACCGACTAGATTCACCTTTCTTTTTATTAAATGTGTCTTCTTCAATGTGTTCTTTTGTTTCCACTTTTGGACTCACAGCCACCGGCTGCCCTGTCTCTGCTCCGGTATATATGTTAAAGCCCAAAAAAATGAAAACAGTAGTACAGACGACTGCAATGACGATCTTTGCCTTCATAAAAAATCCTACAATTACCAAATTAAGTAAAAAATTGAGGGGGAAAGCCCCCCTCGAACCTTATATTTTAGTTACAACGGGTAGGGTCAAGGCATACTTTTGCTTTAATTGAAGCAGTACCTTGATATACGTTGAACGAATCTTTCTCAAATCTTCTCCAGATTTTTCCATATTCATCCGCATTGTACGAAGTGGTACCTTGTGCTTTCGAACCACCTATCTTGTCAAGAGTACGAAGTACAACATTGGCAAAATGACAGACCGCATTTGCTGGACATACTTTTTTGATACCATCCCCCAGTGTAGCACCGACGTCACTCTCACCTGCGTCAGGTACTTCAGGATCTTTAACGACGAGATCATAGGACTCAGCATAAACAGCTAAGAACATTTTCCACATTTCGCTGTACATTTCTGCTTCAAATTTATCAGCGAGTCTTTTTGCTTCTTGTGGATCTGGAGCTTCAGGTACGACGGATAAATTACACTCCATACCTAACTCTTCAAGTGCTGATGTACGGATATGATCCCAACTTTTAGTTTTGCTTCTGAACCAACTCCAACCTTTAGACTTACCTGCATTTCTCCAGTAACTGTTCATCCGATCGACTTCGATTGAGCACTCGCCTTTGATTTTCCCTGGGTATGCATAATAGCTATAACTTAATGCTATCGTTGTAGCAAAAACTGGTTGGTTTAGTGTTGGTCGGTACTCATCACGAGTTACAGTCCAAGAAGATGTCGTTCCGTCCGCACGCCTATATGTATAATCACGAGACACATCTTCTACAATATCACCACAACGCGCTGCGGTTGTTACATGGAAGTCAACTCCACCAGAACCGTATGCCTGAGGCCCAGTAACATCATAGTGTATGGTATCTCCGAACTCCTCACGTTCAAATGGCATCGCCCATTCATCTTTCAAATTTCTTTTGTTAATAAAGCTATCTCTAGGGTAGCTCCAAACATTTTTACGGAAAATAGGATGATTATCATCAGTCGTGATATTTGGGTTGTCACGTGTTACATTGGCCTGCATTCGAATATCAAATACATTAAGCTGCGTTACTGAATAGTCAGTGCGCCCAGCTTGAAGTAATGTATTGGATAAGATTGCTGCTTCATTCCCCCATAAGTTATAGCCAGCGGAAGCGATACCTGTAATGTAATCGCCCATCTCTTTGACAGCTTTATATTCAAAATCATATGCATTGTTAACTATCATACTTTGTGCAGCATAGAGCTGTTGTAAGAATGTAAATTGAGTTGTTAGACGCGCAATTTTTTCATCAACAGCATCAAATTTACCTTTAGCTTCGTAGTATGTATCACTGATGGCGTCGATTTTGGCTTGAACCTCATCTACTTTTTTATCTGCTTCAGCATAGAGTCCACGATATTTATCTAGGGTATCGAAATAGCATTGATACCCTTTATCTGGATCTGTTCTCATAGTGAGCATACAAAAATCTTTGTCTCGCTGTTCTTTTTTTTCCAAACTAGCAATATCAGCTTTAGCTTCAGATTTGTCTCGAGCTAAGTCTATCCACTGCTGCTCCATTATTTTGAAAGCATCTATTTCACCTTCGTGCTGCACAGCTAGCATCGAAATTTCGAGGCTTTTGCTGCGAATATCATCAATTGCTTTACCGTTAGCAGCTGGAATAGCGAACGCTAACTGAAAGTAATTACTTACAAAGTCACCACGCTCATAAGCCTGCTGTGCAAGTTCATCGGTTAAGGGAACTCTATCTAGCTGCATTCGCTTAGTTGAGTATGCAGAACAACTTGGTCCACCACCGGTATTTGCATAAGTACCCAATATTTCTTTATCATTGGCCGGACCAACATAAAGCGTTTTAGGGTTTTCATGATCTTGAAGTACATTACCAATGCCGGCCGGTGTTTGTAGACCCAAGTTGTTGAGTACATTCCCCGTGGTGGTATCAGGTAACGCATTTACCGATGCACTTTGTAATAGTGCTGCAGCTGCAGAGGCTGCAATGAGTTTTCCGTACATAATAATATTTCCTTTACGGCGTTAAAAAATCCTTTCCGATATTTATCTTAAATTTGATTTAGCTCGTTTAAGTGTTGTTAAATCGCGACCAATATTTTTGTCCTGTAAAAAAGAGATCTGCGTGCCTAGGTAGTTAGAAAGGTCGCTCATCGTAATTTCATTTGAACGAATGTCATTCAATAAAGCATTTCGTAAATTAGCCATCTGCGATGTGCACAGTGTGGAAGTACTTCCCGCTCCACAATACTGTTGTAAGTAGCGCTTTCTAGTATTCAAATCGCTAACAATCTCCGAAGCAGTGCCTTTTGTTATTTCATCTTCAGAGAACTCCGCCAGTTCTTCTAGCACTATAATTGCGTCATTAATTGACGCCAATAAATCATTATGACCACTAGTAGGTACAGCAATACTAACTAGGTGGCTCAGGTACCCATTCATAGATTTCAAATCTCTAGCAACCGCGTCAAAGTAATATGGTTCCGGATAAGTAACCAATTGCTGAACTTCTAATTGACAACCCGGTTTTATCGCTTGAAAACCTGCAGTCCCATCAAGCGCTTCAAAATTCAACGCCGTTTGTGAATTACCATGAGTTAATTCTATCGATTGTGGCTCGTGAGTACGCGCTCCCGCGATGCGGTTCGATGAAGATGAGCCATCTGCACTTGAAAGTGTATAACGGACAGATAAAGAACGTAATGACTCACACATAAACGTATAGTTGAGCACCGTCTTGAAACGACCATTACTGACTATCGAACTGTTCGAGTATGCATCATTCTTTAAAGGTTCAAGGCTCATACCTCTAAATTCACACGGTGGAATAAAACGCTCACCGAGCGATGTAGTGCGTGATTGACATTGGTCTTCTGCGTTGAAAATCACTTGCGGGTAAGCGTAAGCGACCACCGAACTTGTCAACGACAAGGTCGCAAATAATAAAACTTTCATTATCTATATCCTTTAAATTAAATTTGCTCGAGGGTAGCGGTTAAAACCTGACGACTTACAATTTCTTGCTGATCTGTAATTTTAACCACCATATTGACTTGTTGATTACTCTCTGCACAGGCATGGAATGCAGACTGCTTTATCCTAAGCTTTAAACTATTGAGGGGGGAATTCATACCCATGCCACCGGGTAATAGTGAATTGGTCATAGTACCAAGCCCATCAATAGATGGGAAAACTTCAGATAAGCTAGCCGACATTCTAGGCGTCCAGAACATCCCATCATAGTCTAAGTATTCTACTTCAATTAGCAGTTCACCCGTGTTTGTTACAGTCGGGTCAAATAACTCCCAATTAATAGTTAGAATTCGGTCTTGTGCGAATTGCTCAACATTAGCAATCGCTTGACTGCGAGCCGATAAGTTGTTTAATTGTGCAAGCTTTTCTTGTATCTCAAAGATTAGCGTCTCCGAATAGTCCTCATATAAACGATAAATCATTTCTTTGATAGTCTTGGCTAGTTGATGACTATCACTTGTGATCTGTGCCAGCTCGGGGCTAAGCTTATTAAACTCTTTACACAATAAAATAGGTTTTTCATCTAGTGTCGCTAGTGTTGATAACCCAGCGTTACTTTTTACATCAGCAATTTCAGTTAAATGATTGAGCGTTTCTCTACTCCTTTGACTACCCGTGAGATAGGCAATATTTATCGCCGTTGCCAAACGATCTAGGCTGGACTCCGTTCTATGTTCTCTAAAATCAGAAAATTTATCACTTATAAAGCCAGCTAGATTAACCACTCGAGACTGCCCTGGTGGCGTCAATTGATAACTACCATCATATACATAGGTTAATGCCGCTACTTCATCAGACAACTGAAGAAGCGCTTGTTCAAAATAAGACAGGCGATGATCAAAGTTAGGGTAGAAAGGTGTTTCTAGCGGCGCTTTAACTTTGTTAAAACATATTCCACTGCCACATGAGGCCAAAGAGATATCAACATACTGATTGAGCACTTGAGCTTTGTGCAACATAATCTCTTGCAAGTCAGTAGGAAGCTGGCCGACACGTTGGGCAAAGGTAGACATACGGCTGTTCAGCTTGCTTAGACGACTGGCAGAAATAGTTTCCAAACTGTAGCGTTTGAGAATGTTCCAAAGACGCAACTGACGAGAATAGTTTTCACTCAATTCTGTCTTTAAGCTTTCCTTTTGTGACGATGAAAAATAAGGAAAATTATCAACTTGTGAGAACATATGTACAAGAGCCTGGTTTAACTGCACCTCTAACTCAAGCCCCAGAGAATAGCGTCTGTATACCGCCGCATAACGTAAAGAATCAGCTTCTCGCTCAATACGAGATAACAAATCTAGCCTAAAGTTTTGACGCCGTAATTCATCACTTGCCGGGGAAAATCCAAACTCACCAGGCGTTGAAATAAAATCATTGTACAGTTCTTGGTGTAACGAGACTTGGAATATACTGAAGTCGGTAAACAGACTCTTATATGAGACTAAATCACTTACGTGGAACCATGACTCATCACCTTCGGTTTGAAACCCTCGAGCAGAGCCCCTCATAGAGTCAACTATCTCACATGGCAATGATAATTCTTTAAAACACTCTGATTTTATTGAAGGGGTTGCCGTTAAGCACACATCAACACAACTTTGTACATTGTATTCAAAATAGCATGTTTGAGGCTGAAAATGCCTAAGCTGAAACTTAGTGCTACAACTAGTATTCTCTGCA
Source organism: Pseudoalteromonas sp. BMB (assembly GCF_001709235.1). Classification (NCBI taxonomy): domain Bacteria; kingdom Pseudomonadati; phylum Pseudomonadota; class Gammaproteobacteria; order Alteromonadales; family Pseudoalteromonadaceae; genus Pseudoalteromonas; species Pseudoalteromonas sp. BMB. The sequence goes on along the minus strand of NZ_MBQA01000172.1, from coordinate 103,571 downwards.
AAAGCAACGTTAGGAGCCAAAGTGTTTAGTACTAAAAACGCAACACCTAGCCATGCTCTCTTTTGAAAAGCAGTACATGTCATATTAAATCCTTTTTAAAAATTTAGCATGCTTGAGAAAACACAAGCAAATTGCACAAGAGGTGTACCCATATTAATACTAAAAACAACCATAAATCAAATAAAAGTTAAATCACTTAAAACAATTACAATTAAAAGCAATAAAAACAAAAATATACCACCCATTAACCATCTTTTTATTTTAATAAATTTTTATAAAACTCGAAGATCATGGCTCATCAAGTTAAAATTCAAATAACTTTATAAAATTTACAAACCCTCTTTTATTCTTATTAACTAATTTATCATTGACACCATTAACTGAACGCACAGAAAGTTAAATTAAATTCTTTCAATAGTTAAACACCACCTTTATAGCCATATACCCACCAAATATAAGCAAATGATTTTTTAACACTTATAATATACAATGAAAATAATAGAGAAGAATACATGCATGACAAGGAGAAGTCCGATTTTGACAACTACAAAGTACTCCCGTATTTAACCCTCAAGTGCGATGCTCTATCAAAAATTTTATAGTCTGCACCAACTATTTAAAGACAACCGTAGGCTGCTTAAAACCAAAACATTTTTCGGCCGATAATTTATGTGTGACATCTCGCACTCAATTACTAATCTTAAATCTACGTCTTTCTTTATATGCCGCCGTACTAAATCATTTTACATTTTCCCCACACTCTCAAGAACATCAAGGGAGCAGATGTAAAGCCCTATACCTAAAGTACACTAGCTGTAACCCCCATTACTGTCTGCTGCGCTTATGTGCTCATAAATTTTATACGGTGCAAGCGGCTCTACTGTTGCCTTCGAAACATCGCCTGCTGATTTTGATATGACTTTTTACAAGATAAAAACGTGTTTTTCGTTCTAACACCGTGGTTAATACATTCGTTCCTTGTTTTCCCAAAACAGTTTCAATATAGGCGTATCACTTATCAAAAACTTCTAGCTGTTTACCAATTAAAAGTGAATTCAAAATCGCAGAGCTTGTGTCCTTTTTTCTCGTTTATATCCTTAACATAAATGCGACCTAGCTTACCTCCAGTATGCTTATCCTGTGCAATATAGCGATAAATCCACTTGTGACAGACCGATTGCACCACGCTCATCAATGAGCTCTAGACACCAATCTGCTTCTAGCAATATTCAAATAAAATCGATACGTTTTGATGGATTGGATGTGGTATTCCTTTGCTGCTGTGCGTTTCTTCTGAGCGACAACATGCGCAGTTTTAGGGCAATAAAACGTCTCTTTAGCTCTTTACAAACGGTAGAGCGATCACAATCTATTTTTGGCGATTTCAGAGATCGAACGCCCTACTTCCGCAGTTGACTTCCTCTTCTACGCGTCCATGTGTTCCGCACTTATCGTCTGAAATCGGAAAACATATAACTCTCTTCGCCCACGCTTCTGCCATAGTGGCTAACTGAAATGCGGCAACAACAATCGAGAATAACATGCTGATAAAATTTCTTTGTCTGCTTATTTTCACTTAAAGCTCTGCTGTGTTAAAGCACGCTTTTAACTAAAAGGAAGCCTTCCTTTGTCTTTGGTTTTGTCGCTGACGATTGCTTAGTAGAATTTCTCTCTGATCGAAATATTAAGCTCGAACGCAGACGGACCGCTATTTGCGGGGAAAGTATATTTCAACTTCATAGATTGACAACTTTTCACCGTATTCTCTGTTTTAGAGATCACCCATTCATCACCCGAGTCCGACGCGCTAAACAAACCACAAGAAACTGACAAATTCATTGTCTTATCAGAACGACCATTGATATCGAAGATTAAGTCTGGACCATAGTCACCATCTACTTTGAACGTAGCCTCGTAGCCTGTTAGTTCATTAATACGAATAGGTTCTTCCATAAAACAAGGATTAAAGACATAACGCACGGTATAAATTGGAGAAAAATTAGACTTACCAAAGTTATAGCGTGCACCAATATAAATTGGCGAATTCAATGTAGCAACATTAAGTTCTGCCAACATCTCTTCGGTTGGTACCGATTTTGATATATCTTCTTGTGCCTTGGTATAATAGGGTTCACAGTATCTTTCGTGGTCATTACAGCAAGGGTACCTAAGCGCTATCTCTTGCACTGACAGCTCTTGCTTAAAGATATTCAGCTTATTGTCATTCACGGTTGCCGATGAGTGAAATGAACTTATACTTATTAACGATAGAAGTCCTGCTAAAAGTAACGCTCTCATATAACTTCCTTTTTATTGATTTGTGTTTAGAAACTATGTAAAACAAGCTATAAAATAGCTTATCCCTGATATAGAACACATTAGGTTTATGTTTCATCTTGACTTTAAGGTACAGGGTTATATACGAGCTGTATTTCCCCGCATTAATTGCGTCTTTTAAAACCCTGTAGAAATAATCATACTCAACTCAAAAGACGATTCGTCGAACCAAGTACCAGGTGATGGAAACATGACTTTCACGTGCATAGATCGACAGCTTCCATCTGTTTTTTGCTCCCTAGATATCGCCCATTTAGTACCTGAATCAGACGCGTCGAATGAACCACATGAAATACTCAGCTCCATATGTTGGTTTGATCGGCCATTGATATCAAAGTATAGATCTTGCCCACCATCACCATCAACAGGGACTGTTACCTCAAATCCCTCAAGTATACCTACCGGGCCAATCCCGCCCCAATCACAATCATTGCCGCTTCCAACATGGTAAATACGAGTGAAGTTTGATTTATCTAATTTGTGGCGGGCGCCGTCAATGTAGATGAAGCCATTACTTATTACTGTCTGTGCCGCAGTATCCATTTGCGCAAGCCATTCAGCGCTTCTTCTTGAGTAGTCTCTCGGCCGACATTGCTGTTCAACTGTCGTAGTTTGATTCGATCTTTGCTCGGCAGTGTTAGTGCCGTGTGGATTCACAAGGACAGTCGAAGGCCCCATACTTGTAAGTAACAAAAATACAGATAACGCTTTCATATAATTTTCTTCAATGCTTGGTTGATTACTACTAGTTCGAGAAAACTTTATAACCCATGATGTGTTCATTCACGTGAATAGCTTCAAAATCACTGTTAACGTATTGGTGTAATTCATCACTAACGTAAACAGGCTTGACCGCGTGAGCACCGAAGGAGAGTAAAAAAGCTATTGCTGTTGTTAACTTCTTCATTTTAAATTTCCTTTTATTTATTGATCGCAGATGAGTGTATGTTTAGATATAAAACCGCCAGGAAAATACTTCCTAAGAGCCAGGTTATTTTTAATCAGTCGTCTAAAACCATACAATATTTAGCTGAAACAGGTAGACTTCACAACTGACTGGAAAACCTGTATTTATCTAGCTCAAAATTAACTGTATGACCTGCAGCGAGAGTAATTATGGCGACCACTGGCGTCCTTGAAATTAAGCTATAGTTAACCTGATGTTATTTGGCCGCCCCCCATAAAAAAGGTACTAATTTTATATATTTCATAAACGTTCAACACATCAGAATCGACAAAAAACTACGGACCCATATTAAATCCAAACTTTGACAAATACAACCACTATCTACGAAAAACGTAAACATAATAATAATAAATACCAAACACACCCACACAATATAAAAACAACTTTTTTACAACTAAAATATGAATCAATCGGGGGGTTGTCGGAGGCTAATGATCTTGAGAGAATTACCGAATGAAAAAGGTAACACAATTCCCAGAAATCGCAAACGCGCAGTTCGTACGGTTTTGACTTCAGAACATGAGTACACTTCAATGGGCTACTTTGGGGTTAGTTTCATCTAAGTTGGTTGTAAGCCTGAAAAATTAAGGACGAGGATTAACGAATCAGCTTCAGGATTTACTGGCACGATTCAATATTCATAGAAGTTGACTATATGGAAAGTAATGATGCAGGTATTACGCCTCACAAACCCGCACTCGACAAAGTAAAAGCGGCGTTTGCAGCTCAAAATATAGCAGTGCACTTTGACGTAGGTAACTTGTATCACCAAACAGAAGGCTTATCACCTGAACAACATGATTTGGGTGGCGGCGAGCAGATCCCCTTTGTACAAACCACAACCTTTGCAAGTTCAGAGCAAGCGCCGAGTATTCTTGATCACAAAGCCAAGCATTTTGACCTTAAACGCCGGCCAATTTTTCACTATATGCTGATGGCAAACAGTCAAGAAGCAGACGGCAGTGGCGGATCTTCTGGCTTAGCTGAGTTATTTGGCAACGACCTTATTATCTCGCTGGGGAATTGGGGACTGAACTTAGAGTCTGAGCTCATGACCAATGTGACCTACAACTACCAAGCAGGAACGATTATGCACGAATTGGGGCATAATCTCGGTTTGTATCACGGTGGCAATGAAAATACTAACTTTAAGCCAAATCACTTTAGCGTGATGAATTATTTGTATCAACTCAGTGGGTTATCAACCATTGGCAATAACGAAGGCGATCGATACTTACGTCGCTGGTTCCGTAAAAACGAAAACTGCTTTCCGGAAGGCACAGCAATTTTAAACGGCCCGACAGATGATATTACGAACTTTGTTATTGACTACTCTCATGGTAAAAACCTGCCATTAGACGAAGCCAAGTTGGACGAATCAAAAGGCCTTAATAATCCCAACTCAGAAGCCATTGATTTCAACTGTAATGGCAGCACTTCTGATATTTTAGTGGACTTTAACCTCAATGATGACAGCGAAAACGCATCCATTTTGACTGACTACGATGAATGGTCAAGTTTAATACTGAATTTTACACACTTCTGGAGTGGTGCGAACAGCGGTCACTCGCATCAAACGACTGAAATGCGTCCTAAACGGTCCATCATGCATACCGACATTCAATTAGTGCATGAGGAAACGGCACCACCGAAAGCGGTATTTGAACAAATTAAACATTGGTCAAACTATCAACAATAGATATAACGCACGAATAGGCCCTAGTTTGGGCCTATTTTTTACATTAACATTAATCACTATTACGCTCAGAAGGCAGATCGCTCATATATTCCACAAACTCAATTTCATATCCGGCTGGATCGATAAAGTAAACGTTTTTTCGGTGTGGATGCTGCGCCCCGACTTTATCAACTGTATAACCCGCTTCGGTTAGCCTATTGACGACACGCTCGATACTTTGAACCACATAGGCAAAATGTGCCAAGCCGACTTGGTGACCTTCGAGTGCTCTGTTTTGACCCTCACCGTGATCGCTAAACGCTATATAATGATAGTCATCACCAAAATGCAGCCATGTTCGAGCTTTGCCATACCACTCGCCGTGCCCTTTGCTTCTAACTTTCCAGTGAGGAAATGCGGCGCGATAAAAGTGAAGCACCTCTTCTAGGTCGCTAACTACCAAATTTACGTGTTCTAAGTACATATCATCCTCTTCATTACAAATTTCGCTAACTGGTGGCAACGATAAAACCGCAAGCTAAGTTGAGGTAAAGCACTTTTTTATGGATTTTTAATTTGTTCACCGCAAAGAGTTGATTAAGCTGCAATATGGCGCATAGTGGAAATGATAATTAGAAACAGGATGAGTCATGAAATACTTTCTAGCAGGCGTCGCTATTGCAAGCTCAGCTTGCGCTGTGCAAGCCGCATCGCTTGAGCCAACCGATATATTTAATCTTGAATATGCTAATCAAATTGACATCACCAATGACGGTGACAAAGTCTTCTTCGTGCGCAACCGCATGGATATCAAAAGTGATAGAAAAGTCGGTAATATCTGGTCTGTAGACCTTGCTACCAATGCAATGCAGCCCGTTACCTCTGGATTGCACATGGATTATTCTCCTGTGCTGTCGCCTAGTAATGATCGCATCGCTTTTGTTTCTACTCGCGACGGTAGCAGCCAAATTTATGTGAAATGGTTAGCAACCGGTGCCATTGCCAAGATCAGCAATTTAGCCCATGGACCATCAGGACTACATTGGTCACCAGATGGTAAAAGCCTATACTTTAGCCAGTTTGTTCCCAGCCAGAAGGCACCACCGGTATCTGTTGTAGGGAAACCCAAAGGGGCAGAATGGGCAAAACCCCCCGTATTTATCGATGAGGTATACTATCGCGCCGACGGTGCTGGTTATACCGAACCGGGCTTTAATCATATTTTCAAAATTGACGCCAACGGTGGCAACGCAAAACAGTTAACCTCTGGCAACTTTGATCATGGCGGCGAACTGAGTTTTGCTGATGACGCAAAGGCGCTGTATTTTTCGGCTAATCGCCACAAGGATAACCAATTAAACCCAACCAACAGCGAAGTCTATAAGCTAGACCTAAACTCGCTTGAAATCACAGCGGTAACTGACCGAGTTGGCCCAGATAATCACCCAGAGGTGTCACCTAATGGCCGCTATCTGGCTTACCTTGGTTATGATGATAAAAAAACCAATTACGAGAATAGCCTACTCTATGTCAAAGATCTCAAATCAGGCGAAACCAAAACCTATGCAGCCGATTTAGATAGAAGCCTTGCCTCTGTCACTTGGGCCGCCAACAGCCGTGGCGTCTATGTGAGTTATGACAGTGAAGGGAAAACCACACTTGGCTATCAGCCGTTAAAAGGGCGTTTTGAGCAGATAACGGATGCCATTGGTAGTGTTAGTTTTGGTCGCCCCTATTCAGGTGGTGACTATGCCATCAGTGACCGTGGATTAGTGGCTTTTACACTCGCAGATACCCAGCGCCCTGCCGATGTCGCAATTGTAAAACGCGGCGAGCCAAGACCAATTACAAAGCTTAACGAAGATGCCCTTGGTGATAAAACACTGGCAAAAGTTGAAGAAGTTTGGCTAAAGTCGACACATGATCAACTGCCAATTCAAGCTTGGGTCGCCTACCCTCCAGGGTTCGATAAATCTAAAAAGTACCCTCTCGTACTTGAGATCCACGGTGGCCCAGTTGCAAACTATGGCCCGCACTTTAGCGCCGAAGTACAACTTTTTGCCGCCCAAGGTAGCGTTGTACTTTACATGAATCCAAGGGGCAGCGATTCCTACGGCAAAGAGTTTGCTCAAACTATCCACCACAACTACCCAAGCCACGATTTTGACGACCTAATGACAGGTGTGGATCATCTGATCGGCGAAGGCTATATAGACAAAGACCGCTTGTTTGTTACGGGCGGTTCAGGTGGTGGCGTACTCACCGCGTGGACTGTCGGTCACACGGATAGATTCGCAGCAGCGGTCGTAGCAAAGCCGGTGATCAATTGGTATAGCTTTGTGTTAACTGCAGATTTCTATCCATTTTTTGCGGACTACTGGTTCCCAGGAAAACCATGGGAGCACATGGAACATTATATGAAACGCTCGCCTATTAGCTATGTGGGGAATGTAAAAACCCCAACCATGTTACTGACAGGTGAAGCGGATTATCGTACGCCAATTTCAGAAACTGAACAGTATTATCAAGCGCTTAAGCTACAGGGTGTAGAAACAGCTATGGTCAGAATTCCAGATGCCTCACACGGAATAACCAAAAGGCCATCTAACCTGCTAAACAAAGTAGCTTATATTCAGTGGTGGTTCGACAAGCACGACCCGAAGAAATAAACGGGCTCCCAACCAAGCCGGGGCAGTCTTGCCTCGGTTTCTTTACTCGTTATTGTTAAAGAAAACCCACAAAAATAGGGAATTCAGTAAGGATTATGTCTCTCTCAATCGCGCGGCATGGGAAGAACGAGCCAAGGCACATTTTGACTCTGAGTTTTATGACGTCAATCACTTTTTACAAGGTACCTCTTCGCTCAATCCCATTGAATGTGAGATACTTGGTGATGTATCAGGCACCTACAATGTCACTTCGGCTTAGATAGCCTGCCATTCACAATGGCTGGGAGCTAACGAAACTGGTGTCGACTTATCGACAGAAACCATTACCCGAGCAAGTACATTGGCTCAGCAAACTGGGCTTGATGCCAGTTTTATCTGTCAGGATATCGCGCAATTTGGGCTTGAGAATACCACACAGTTCGACATCGTCTTTGCATCCTATGGCACCATTTTCTGGTTACAAGATTTATCTCAGTGGGATTGATCCCTTCGAAGGCTACTCATCCAACTTCACGAAAGGAGCTCACTCTAAATATAGCGAGTGGAGACGCAAGCGTTAGAATCAACGCTATTCTCGGTGTTGATTACTGCATAACTCCGTACATTACAGGCCACATGGTAACAACTTGTTGCAAAAAATATCAATTATTAATAGAATGCTAACCAACAAACATGTATATACAGTGGAAGTATGGTCTTTTTTAAGAAATTCATATCTGTTGTTATCATCACAATCAGTCAAGTGTCCTACGCACAAACTGAACAAGAACCGTCGTCGGCATACGACTGTACTGCCGTGGAGTTGGAGGCTGTTGATGCGTCTACCTTAACCACAGAAGAGCAAATAGCCCTGCTTGAACAATCGCTATTCAACTCCGTAGATAAATACTCTACTTGCATGGAAAAAGTACAAAAGAAAATGTCTGCTACTAGCGCTGCCAAGGGTTCTGGAGCCAATAGCGGTGCAGGAGCTAATACTACTTCAGGGACCAATGGTGATTCCATAGCCTCTGCAGGAACTGGCGTGAGCGAAAATACAGCTGCCAGTTCAGGCAGTAGCGCTAATTCAGAAACAAACTCCAATAGATCTGGCTCGTCAGGGGCCGAGAATCAAGTCGTCGCACCAAAAGATAATGACTCCGTTGTTTGCACAATGATTTATGAAGAAATCAGCAAAGAGTCAGACCCTAAAGCAAAAGAAAAAATGAAGGAACAGTATAAGCAGTATAACTGTGGCCGCTCTAATTGATAACATAGGAGATATAAATGTTCGGGTTTTCAACAATGTTAAGTAGAAAAGTCCTGTTTACCCTTGGCGCTGTTACATTGCTAGGGTTGACAGGCTGCCAAGCAACCAAAAGTAATATTGCGCAAACAGGCCCTCTTATGGTTGGTCCTGGTGCTCAAACGGCATTAGGGAAAGTTGAAAAAGATTATACATATAATTCAGATATTTACCTTGATATCGCAGTGCCAGTATTTAATCCGGGTTTGCCTTTAAACGACCGTGGCGAAGTGGACTATGAAGAAGTCGATGAACAACAAATTTGGCCACAGTTACGTCGAGCTGAAGCGAAAAGGTTTGCTATTCAAACCAAAAAAGCACTTGAGAATACAGGGGCTTTCGGTTCAGTTAGTGTCGTGCCTTCACCGAATACTTCGGCTGATGTTTTTGTTTTAGGCAGTGTTGACCTTTCGGATAGTGAGTTTGTCAAAGTAACCGCGACTGTCGTTGATAGCACGGGCGATATTTGGGGCAATAGGCAATTTGAGCATCAAGTATCAAAAGGTTTCTTCCGCGATGCGCAAAACAAAGATAAAAACCCGTATGAGCCAATATTCAAAGAAATCGGAGACTATGTTTTTGACTTGTTGGTGAAACAGAATGAACAAGAGAAAGCAAGCATAAAGGAAACTACTAAGGTTAGATATGCTCAGCTCTATTCACCAGAAACTTACGGTAAATATATCGAGCAAAAATTGGTTAAAGGGCGCAGTGGTATTCAAGATCACTATCGCTTTAATCTAGTAGGTGCCCCGAGTGAAAATGACAGAATGCTTAGCCGCATTGAAGTCCTTAAGACTCAAGATCAAATGTTTGTTGATGGATTGCAAGAGCAATATTTGGCATTTGACGCAGAGACCGTTGAATCATACCGTACATGGCAAAGAGAAACACTGCCAGAAGCAGTAGCAGCTAGAGAAGCAAAAAGTGAACGCCTAAAATCAGGAATATTAGCGGGTGTATTCGCGGTTGGAGCTGTGTTGCTTAACAAAAACAGTGGTTCAACAGCTGGCGCTGTAGGTAAAACTGTCGGCGCGTTAGCGTCTGCATATTTCATCAAAGATACATTAGATAAAAATGCTGAGTTGAAGGTTCACAAAGAATCGCTAGATGAAATAGGTGAGAAGCTAGACATTAACCTAAGTCCTTCAGTTATGGAGTTTGATAACAAAACAGTTGAACTTACAGGGACTGCTGGTGAGCAGTACGAACAATGGAAGTCTCACCTGCGTAAAATATATGAAGTTGAGTCAGCGCAAGCTCAAGATAATAAATTATAAAAAATAGAAGTGCCGAGTAATCGGCACTTCTCGTATTAGGTGTACATTAAGGACGAATACTGCCGTGTCCGAATTGAATAATTCTGATCAGGATATTGATTCTTTACAAAAAAAAAGACAAAGACAAACATGGATGGTGGTAGCCGCCGTGCTGGTAGCTATCATCATTTTGCTTTTGATATCTCTAGTTGGAGGAAAAGCCTCGCAGCAAACAGCCGAGTTCGAGTCAACAAAAGTCAACAACAACTCAGAACCTGCAGTTACATTGTCTGTGGAAGAAACTGAATCCCTCAGAGAACAGTTTAAAAACAGCTTGTCAGTATTTGAAACGCAATATCAGCCTCTGCTCGACGATGTAGAATTATCATCATGGCAGTCTGAGCAGGTCAATGAAGCGCTAAAAACAAAAGAGCTTGCGATTTCTCAATTTGCCACTGGTAGCTATAAATCTGCCGTTGTTTCTTTAGAGTTAGCCATGTCACTCACTAAAAGCGCGAAAAGTCAGTGGGATAGCGACTTTGAGGCTTTTTATAGTGAAGCTTTATCTCATTTTAATAACGACGAACTTGCAGCTTCGCAGTTAGCTTTAAATAAGGCCAAAAACGTTAAGCCTTCATCTTCTCAACTAACCGAACTTCAGCAACAGTTAGATGACTATCCTTATATTCAAAAGCAATATCAGGAATACAACGTTGCGATCACTGAGAACAATCTACAGAAACAAATTACCATCTTGCAGCGAATTCTCTCAAGGGATAGTGAGCATGAACCAGCTAAATCTGATTTAGCGCGTATCAAAGTTCGTGTTATCGAGCAGAGATTTCAAGCATATATCAATGAAGGCTTATCTTTGTTAGCTAAAGGTGATTTGCAAGGCGCAGATGCTGCCTACGTAAAAGCGAGTAAAGTATTTCCAAACCGTGCAGAACTAAATGTATTAGCCAAAAAGTTAGACAAGCAGGATGCAGATTTGACTTTACAGTCAGTCACACAGCAATTAACAGAGCTGTCAGAACAAGATAACTGGGCTGAAATCCAAACATTAGTTGCACAAGCTGAGCCCTATTTCCCGTCAGATGCGTTAGTTGCGAAATATAAAGAACAAGCGTCGGCGATTTTATCTTTACGTCGAGATGCGCAAGTTTATTTACAAAAGCCTGAACGTTTAGCAGATGACAATATTCAAGGTAATGCCAAAGCATTAATTAGAAAAGCAATACCTTACATGAGTATCAGTCAGTCTTTAGCAGATGAAATTAAGCTGATAGGCGAAAATATAGATAAAGCTTCTCAAGCTTACCCACTGACTATCATTTCTGATGGTCGAACACACATTGAAGTTTTGCGAACAGGGGTTTTAGGGACCACGAAGAATACAACCATTCAGCTAACCGCTGGTACCTATGTTTTGGAAGGCAGTCGCAAAGGTTATCGGAATAAACAAGTGACGGTCACGATTGATAAAAATACAAATAATACAGTGAATTTGGTGTGTAATGAGCGGATCTGACAAACATATACAATCAGCGCAGCGGAAAAATACAATATTAGCTTTGATTGTTGGCTCGATTGTAACAGTATTGATATTGGGCTATTTTTCTTGGCTTATGCTGGCTAAGGGATATACGGTGAAAGTTCTTCCGGAACAAGCAACCACAAGTAAGTTTCTTTCTGTTTCGAATGGACCTGGGGTAATCATTAGCGACAAAGTATACGCTTTTGGTGGCGATATTACATTGCAAGTTGGTGCGCCAAAATTTATTACTCAATCGTTGCTTATTAAGCCTGATGACCCAAGCACTATTGAAGTAATTTTGGAACCCAGCCCTGGCAAGCTTTTGTTAACAACAGGTCTTCAAAGCCCAGATACTAATTGGTTTATTAATGACGTTCTGGTGCATATAGGCGAGACTTTGGCAGAGTCACTAAAACCAGGAAGCTATACAGTTCGTGTCGAAGATAAATACTACGAGCCTTTAGAGCTTGAAGTCAAAATAGAGAGCTTAGAGGAAGTTTCACAAACTTTATCGCTGACAGAAGTGCAAGGATTGATTGAGATAAACTCAACACCAGTTGGCGCAAGAGTTAAAATCAATGATGAAGAAGTCGGTGTTACCCCCATTAAAGTTGAAGCGAGTAGCGGCCACTATGATGTTGAAGTCGAGACTTCAGGTTATGAACTTCTTACTGATTCACTAGCGCTAACATACGCAGATGCAAATCCAACGCGTAGCTATTTATTGGAACCCAAAAAAGGCACTCTCAAGGTATCCGCAGAGCCTAATAACGGCACACTGATCATCAATGGTAAAGCAGTTCAGCATGGCACCATTCAACTTGCTGCTAACCGCGAGCATCTCGTGTTATACGAAAAAGACGGCTTTTTCCCATTTTCTAGTCAAATTAAATTAACTCCGGGACAAACCAAAGCGTTTGATATTGTTCTCAAGCCTGAGATTGGGGATGTGACAATTATCGCTAACCCCAATGCAGATATCACCATTGATGGAAAGCTTGTTGGCACGGGTAGCTACAGTGGAAAATTACCAGCAATAGCCCATTCAGTAGAAATATCAAAAGCGGGGTATCGTAGTGTTAATCGAAACCTTAGGCCCAGCAGCAGTAGACTCAGTAAGATTGATGTCACGTTACTTACCGAATTTGATACTCGGCGTGCAGAAGGTAAACCTTTGTACGTAGATACCATAGGTATCGACATGGCTAGGTTTAGAATGACGGAATTCAGCTTGGGGTCTCCGGCAAATGAAAAGGGCAGGCGTCGTAACGAGTTTGAGATCCCGGTCAAGTTTTCTAAGCAGGCGTGGATAAGTCGTCACGAAATAACCCAAGCTCAATATCGAAATTTCGAACCGGCAGCCGATAATTCATCTTTGCCAATTACCAACGTAACTTGGAACGATGCCGCATTGTTTTGTAATTGGCTAAGTGAACAAGAGGGTTTACCGCCTTTCTACATCAACCGTGCAGGCACCGTTGTTGGTGTAAACGAACAAAGCAAGGGCTACAGGCTACCAACTGAAGCGGAGTGGGAGTGGTTGGCCAAACGCTCCAAACGTGCAAATTCAACGGTATTTCCATGGGGTAGCCATGAACGAATTCCAAAAGGAACAGGTAACTTTGCAGATGAATCAGTAAAAGGCTCGCAAACATTTTATCTGAAACAATACAATGATGGCTTCGTTGGCACGGCTCCGGTTGGAAGCTTTAGGGCTGATCGCGCAGGTTTGTTTGATATCGCGGGTAATGTGAGTGAATGGGTACATGACTACTACTCCAGCCGTCCGCCAGCTGATGGCGTTAAGGTTGACTATTTGGGGGCTACGAGTGGCAGTGGTCATGTAGTCAAAGGTGGAAACTATCAGTCCGGTCGTTTGGCAGAGCTCAGAGCCGCTTATCGTGAATTAGCAGATAATGCCTCGGAAACAATAGGATTTAGAATAGCTCGATATCAGTGAGAAGGATGATGAAGAAAAAATTCAATAAAAAACTCGTTTTAGCTATCACGCTTTTGCTTGCATGTGGCTCAGCCGCAGCAGTCAAAATTAGTTTACATTCGCCAGCAAGCTTTCCTGTGGATATATAACGATGAACAACACTCGACTTCAAAGCATGAACCCTTCAAAAATTGTGTTCTATGCTGCATTACTTGGTATTTTTACGCTCATACATTTACTTTACCAAGGTATTGTTAGACCGACAGCTGAAGCGGCAATTGCGCTTCAAGGTGCAGGGGCCACCACAAATATTTGGGTTATTTTAAAAGATTTTGAACAGCAAATTTGCCTCTCTTTAGGGATCTTTTGCTTATTCCTCATTGCTTACAAATCATTTCGGATCTTGAATGAGGAGATCGTGTATACCTTCAATCATCTACATAACTTGCGTGATGATGACGGCCAAGACTTAGACAAAATGCTGGCAGAGCTTCAACAAAGTAAATACAAGGATAACGAAGGCCTGCAAACTTGGATCAATTGTATCCTACGCTACAAAAATACCGGTAATGTTCAACACGCTTCAGATGCGATTAAAGCGACGGTTGAGGGATTAAGTGCTCAGCTTGAGGCCGGGAATAATATGATCCGTTATTGTATTTGGGCTATTCCAAGCATTGGCTTCGTGGGGACCGTTCGTGGTATCGGCATGGCGCTGGCAAAAGCTGAAGAGGCAGTAGCTGGTGATATCTCAGGTATGGTTGATAAGCTAGGGGTGGCATTTAATTCTACATTAGTATCTCTGCTAATTTCACTGGTTTTGATGTTCTTTTTGCACCTTTTAAATAACCAACAAGATCTGTTAGTTATAAAGACTCAAAAGTCGTGTGAAAACAATTTACTTACCCACTTACATAAATAACGTTTATGACAAAGCGTAAAAAGGAAGACGGCTTTAACGTCTCATTCTTGGATGTCATGGCATGTGGACTTGGTGCCGTGCTAATGATCTTGATACTGGTCAAGTTCAATGCCAATACCAACATTCCAAGCGATGAAATCGAACGACTTAAAAAAGAGCTTGCCGCCACGCAAAACGAACAGACTCAAGTGCAAAAAAGCATTGATGAAGTCAATGAAAAAGTGGCGATGGAAACCGCCACATTAGAACAACTTCAGCGACGCATAGAGCAGCTTAAGATTGAACAGGACGCGAGTAGACGAGCACTAAACGAAAAAATGGCAGTAGTTGCCAATCTTGAAAAATCAGTTGCCGCGGCAGCCCCAAAAACGGCGAATGATGCGATTACGCTGAGTGGTGGTGGCGAAGAGAATTACCTCCTGGGCCTTAAAGTAGAAGGCAAGCATATTGGTTTTTTAATCGACAAAAGCGCTTCGATGACTGAAGAAAAACTTATTGACGTCATTAAACGGAAAATCAGTGCACCTGCAGTGCGTAAGGCTAGTCCCAAATGGCAACGTACGGTGCGCATAGCTAAATGGCTTTTAGCTCGTTTGCCAAAAGATGCCAAAGTGAGCATGGTGGCTTTTAGTGACACCGCAGCAACGCTTGGAAGCAGAGCGACTTACAGCACGAAATTTTCGCAAACTGCGCAAACATTGGCCTCAGAAATTGATAAATTAACGCCAGAAAATGGTACCAATCTACAACTTGGCTTGAAACAGATCACTAGTGCAATGCCCAAAATGACAGATTTATATATTGTTACTGATGGCTTACCGACCCTGGGTGAGCAGGCCAAAACCCTTAAAAGTTTCACTCAGTGCCGTAGCTTTTTTGGCTCAGCGAAAACCATTTCTGGTGAATGCCGAATGGCATTGTTTAATCATACGCTTAAAACCACAGCGCCACGAGGTGTACGTGTAAACGTCATTCTGTTGCCATTAGAAGGTGAATCACAAGCATCATCTGCTTATTGGCAATGGGCAAGTGTCACAGGGGGAATGATGATAAGCCCAGCGAGGACTTGGCCATGAAAAAGTCTCGAGCGCCAATAGAAGTATTTAACCTCGCGTTTTTAGATATTATTTCCTGTGCTTTTGGTGCGGTAGTAATGTTGATCCTACTGGCAAAAAATGGTGAGGAAGGTGAACACAACGATGCTTCCCAAGTGAGTGAGTTGATCCAAGCAATAACCAAAGCAGAAGCACAAGTGAGTGAACTGCAAGGCGCGTTATCGGATAAAGAACTTCAGCTGATGCAAGCAAAGGCTAATTCTGCAAGCAATGCAGAGCAAGCTGAGGCGTTACAGGCAAGTATTGCTCGGGCGCAAAATAATGTCCAAAAACTCACCGATGCTGCCTCTGGGCTTGAGGATGTAAGAGAACAGCAAAAACGGGCAGCAATTCAAGCAAATGAAGTAAAGGAACGGGATGAAGAAGTTGGTGGTATCCCAGTTGACAGCGAGTATGTGATTTTTATTGTTGATACATCAGGCAGTATGAAGCGAATTTGGAATAAAGTCATGAGCACCATGAACGAGGTACTGAACAATCACCCTGAGGTGAAAGGCTTTCAAGTCATGTCCGACAACGGGGAATATCTAATTAGTTCTTCCAAAGGAAGTTGGCGTAAAGATGGACAACGACAACGCGCTTCAATTCTGGACGCAATGCGCAAGTGGCACGGTTCGTCGTCGAGCTCTCCTGCTGAGGGCATTGAAGAAGCTTTGAGTCGCTATGGGCAAAAAACTGACTCTTTGGCGCTATACGTGTTTGGCGACGAGTTTTCTGGTGGTTCTTACGACAGCACGTTGGAAAAACTCAATAAATTAAATACCAACAAACGAACCGGTGAAAAAATCGCTCGGATCCATGCTATCGGTTTTAACTCTGGATATTCATTCGAGAAATTCGCGACCTTAATGACGGCGGTTGCACGAGACAACAACGGTACATTTATGACAGTCAACTAATCTTGAGGTCATTGTCAGTAATAAAATAACATTTTAATTTGATAGGCATTTAACTTGGGATCTGAATTTATAAATTTTGTTGGTCTGTTCTTTGGCGTAACTCCACCGCTTATTTTCGCGTTGATGCTTAAAGGAGCAACACCGGTCTACCATCGGTATTGGCTGTTTGGTGTGTTTTTTATCATTATTTCAGCGGCGTTCTTCGCATTATTAGATGGATTGACCAAGGCGGTGCTTAGCTTAAAATTTGAAGAAGAGGTGATTAATGATGTAAAAAACGCCTTGGCTATTTGGGCCTACATTGGGCCTGCTGCTTCACTTGCGATTGGTGCTAATTTAATCACTCAATTTTTAATATTAGCTAAACCTGAAACTCCATTCTCTCAGCGAGTATCCGAAATGTTTAATAAAAAGAGCGCTATTAAAGGTTTCATCGATTTTATTTTGTCAGCTCCTGCGCCTTTGAACTGGCTGGCTTTAATTTCCATTATCTCAATAGTAATAAAACCGCTGCTTTTTGATAAAATTCCCGAATTATTCAATGGTGCAAAAGAGCTCGGTATTATTTTAGAAGCCGTATTAGCATCTGTTATTGCAAGCTATATATTTTATTTGATTGTCGTACACAAAAAACAGTGTGATGATAATCAGCTAATTTTACCTTTAGTTAATAAATGGGCGCGCTCGCTGGTTTCAGACTGTAAAGGATTGTTGAACGCCATCGCAAAAGAAAGTGATACGGAATTAGCTTTTGAAAAATTAGATGAGAGTCAGCTTAAAATTGCACTGGAAAAAATTGATCTGAACCGTAACTCAGCCCCATTACATATTTATGCTCAAGGCGCTGCAACGTGGTTCCAGTACTTGAGTTACAATAGAACGAGGGCGCTTGAGAATACATCAAGCATATTTTCACAAGTGGTGTTTTTAGACGCCGAATTCGCTTCTAAAATTATAAAAATCAACGACTCTCACTACCTCAATCAAATAGAATTGGTGGCAGAATTTCCAATTAATAACACAGAAGCACAGTTTTTGAGTAAACCCCTATATGACTATGTTCAATGCTGTAGAGACTTAGACGAGTATCTTGGAAAAAATGAGAAATAAAGGTGATAAATATTGCGCTTTTGGATAACAGCTAAGCGGTTATCGCTTGGTTGTGAAGACACTTTCAATAGGAGATTTACTTATGCTCGGGCGAATACTAATTTTAGTGCTGGTCTTATTTTGTGGTGTAACGCCACTCAGCTATGCAAATACCGACGACGTTTTCCGGCTAAGGTTATATTTTGGTATGTCACTTCCTGAAGGTGGCGCGGTTTCCCTAGCTGAGTGGGAATCGTTTCAGAATGAACAAATCACAAAATATTTTGATGGGTTCAATGTGGTAGATTCTGTAGGTTACTATAAAGGTCAGCCGGAGCGCTCCAAAATCGTCACCGTGATAGTCACTGAACAAGAAGTAACAAAAGCCAAAGAGCTTGCTTCTATTTATGCAAAAACGTTCAAACAAGACTCTGTCATGATGGTTAAAGTACCAGTTTTAGAATGGGATTTTATTGAGGCGACGAGTTTAGAGCCTGAAAAATAGTAGTCAGTATAATGAATACTTACTGCAGTTAATACTCGAACTTATTATTTTTCGTGCACTGCTAGCTCCAAAGAAGTGGAAATTATGTTTAATGACAGAAAAGAGAAAGCTTCCGACAGAAGGATGTCAAATTAGTTACAGACACTAATGTGTACGAACTAAGTCAAAGATCTTCGTAAGTAAGACAAGTCATTGATGAAACAATATTGTTAGAGGTCCAAACTTGAAGTCCAAGATCAAAGTATTCTCTTGGAACTTTAATATCGTTATCATCATATTCGACAGGCTCTCCAATTTCATCAGGAAGAACTCCCAGTAGCGCACCTAATTCTATAATATTTATGCCAATACAGTTCCTTCCTAAATGTGTGAAATTCTTAAATGACGTTATAGATACAACAGTATCATCTTCACAGTCTACATATACGTCATCATTTTTTATGTAGTAAGTTGACCAACCTGTAATGGGATCGGATTCATGACCTAAAAGACTATGTTTTGATTTAACACTAGATAGTGATTCCCCTAAATTTATATTACCTAGTGATTTATTTGGAATCCAATGCCACAAAATTTTATCCTTTCTTTTTCATTGAATGATTTTCACCTTTTCTTTTTCTTTCTATATCTTTTTGTATATTTTTTATTTTTTGTTTTATCCTTTTAGCATCTCTTTTATTTGCGGTTTTCAATTGCATCTTTAAGTCAGCAAGCTGTTGCTCTGCTTTTATTGCTGCTCTACCACCGTCTCCGTGTGCTTCATTTTTACCTGCCCCTGTTCTTTTTTTAAAAGGGCAATTATGTACCAAGACATTTTTTTCTGTTACATAATATGTTTGAAAATCGGCAACGGTAAAGTTGTAAGTCAGTTCTAATCGACTTGTATCAACAACACTGACCACTTGCATTGGACCATGACCATCGGTTTCGATCAAGTCACCAATGTTAAGCTCTATGGTTTGCTTCCAACCACTACCAATTACATAGAAAGGGTGGTCATCGGTTGCTTCAATCTTTTGTTCAAAGTCACTCTCACTTTCCAAGCGAATATCATAAATACCACGATCAGGTTCGACAAACACTCTGGTGACGGGTTTCCAATCTTGTTCACCTGTGTCAGTGTTTTTAGCCCAAAGCTTCTCACCAAGTTGTACGTCTTCGATATTTTTGTAACCGGTTGCTGTAAGCACCTGAGTACCAGCTACAAAACAACAAGATCTTTTTTTGGGCGCCTTGGTTTTACCAATCATTGCCACATGGTTTGATTTGTCATTGTTTTTGGCTTTAGAAACATGTCTAGGAGGGGGACTATCTTTGAGCAAAGACTGCTTATTGAGTTCTTCGTCGATTAGTTTATTGCATTTTGAACTTGATAATTTTCGACACTTATCCCTTCTTACCTTACGAGCAACCTGTTTTACTGCATTTGCTTTTTTTGGTTTTGCGCGGCTAACAAACTGCTTGTCTACCTGACTAATTTTGGATGATGAAGCGGTTTTAGGTCGAGTTGCATGGGCTTGAGGTTTGGTATTATTTCCTTGGCCTTCTTTATGCCATCGGTTAAGGCTACGGCTGTTTTTTAGTTTTTGACTACGTAAGTTAGCGTTAATTTGTGAAGAACTTTTTTGTGATGTACTTTTCGATGAATTGCTTTTGGATGAAGTGCTTTTCGATGCTTTGTTCTGTTTGGACTTATTGTTTTTCGTTGAGGAGTTTGTTGGCTTGTTTCTTATACTCCCTTTTTTTTTAGCACATTTGCCTTTGGCACATTTTCCCACCACCTCTTTAGCAATTTTTCGAGCCAATGGGTTTGCATCCGCTTGGGAAGTGTAAGAGCCTAAAAAAATAACGGTAATTAGTAACAGCAATGAAAACGAATGGTTTTTCCTGAGCATAAGAGGTGACATCCATATCAATGATATTCACAAACTATATACATTCAATTACATATAGTAAAGGCGTGTTCTGGTTTATTTGCACTCGCAGATACCCAGCGTCCAGCCGATGTTGCAATTGTAAAACGCGGCGAGCCAAGACCAATTACAAAGCTTAACCAAGATGCCCTTGGCGATAAAACACTGGCAAAAGTTGAAGAAGTTTGATTAAAGTCGATACATGCTCAACTGCTAATTCAAGCTTGGGTCGCCTCCCCTCTAGGGTTCGATGAGTCTCAAAGGTATTCGATCATACTTGAGAACCATAGTGGCCCCGCTGCAAACTATGGCGCACACTTTAGCGCCCGAGGTACAATTTTTTGCCGCCCAAGGCTGTGATTCCTGTGGCAAAGAGTTTGCTCAAACTATCCATCACAACTACCCAAACCATGACTTTGACGACCTAATGACAGATGTGGGTAATATAAAAACCCCAGCCAAGCCGGAGCAGTCTTGCCTCGATTTATTTACTAGTTTATCTAACTTCTTTATTATTAAAGAAAATCCACAAAAATAGGGAAATCAATATGGATTATGTCTCTCTCAATCGTGCGGCATGGGAAGAACGAGCCAAGGCACATTTTGATTCTGAGTTTTATGACGTCAATCGCTTTTTACAAGGTACCTCTTCGCTCAATCCCATTGAATGTGAGCTACTTGGTGATGTATCAGGCAAGAGTCTGCTTCACCTACAATGTCACTTCGGCTTAGATAGCCTGTCATTCGCAAGGCTGGGGGCTAAGGTGACTGGTGTCGACTTTTCGACAGAAGCCATAACCCGAGCAAATACATTGGCTCAGCAAACTGGGCTTGATGCCAGTTTTATCTGTCAGGATATCGCGCAATTTGGGCTTGAGAATACCACACAATTCGACATTGCCTTTGCATCCTATGGCACCATATGCTGGTTGCAAGATTTATCTCAGTGGGCTGCCACTATTGCCCGTGCATTAAAACCCGGCGGTCAGTTTTGTTTCGTAGAGTTTCACCCAAGTATTGACCTTCATTTAGGTTACCCTTACTTCCCACAAACTCAGCCTGATATTAGCGAAGAATCAACCTATACCGAAAACCATCAAGATAGCAAACAAACCATTGCGACTTGGCCGCACTCAATCGCCGAAGTGATGCAGTCCTTAATGCAAGCAGGTCTTACAATTACCCACTTCGATGAGCACCCTTATAGTCCATATAACTGCTTTGAAGGTTTAGAGGCAGTGTCTGGACAAGGTTTTCAGTTATTGAGTAAAGGGCATCAAGTGCCATTGCTATTTTCAATATTGGCGAATAAAGCGGGGGCTACATTTTAAAAAGCCAAAACCTAAATGCGCGCAACAAATAGAGCTAAGATATATAACTGTATACACTTAAAGAAATAAATGTAAACTTAGTGCGTAAATTGACCAATATATAAGGAAATAATATGAAGGCAATTGCATTACTGTTTTTTGTTTTACTTTTTAACTCCAACAGCAGCAGCGCAAGTTTAAATGAGGCATCAACTAGTTCAAGAGACTTCTACGAGTCTGTCATTTGTGATAACTGTGGTTATAGTGAGGCAAGAAGTATCGCATCAAGATCTAAATACGTCCCTACCATGCAATGCTTCGTCGGTAGTTCTGGTGGACCAGAAGATGAAGCTTGCTATTCAGCTGTCAACAAATTAGTGGTTTATGACATCGCACAAGAACGAGCATACGGCTTTTATATTAGGCATAAAAATCAAGGCGGTATATCCCCATATCTAACTATTGAAATCGCCGATATGCAACAGATCCCCGCTGATGTGATGACGCTTCATAAAAATATCGTCAATGGCTACAAAGTGATGACGAATGTCACTCGAAGTTTAAGACAGGACTTTAGTTTTGATTCTTTAGTTTCTGACTCTACCCAGTCAAGTCCATCGCTCAACAATCGAGCTACATCGGCCAATACGTTAGCCACCGACTGTAGTAGTAGCCCTGAGACGAAGGCTATGGACTTAGCTCATAATCTTTTAGCAACAAGTAAGTTAGGAATTGAAGCTAATAATAGGACGGATCGTGATAGCAATTATAAAGGCTCTTTCCAAGATATAAGGATAACAGGTGCCAACTTTCAAGCCGCTATCTATTCTGTTGGGATCGATGGTACTGTGGAGTATTTTGATACAATCAAACAGATTGTTACCGACTTTACCGTGCACTCAAAATACTTTGGTACAGATACGCAAAATCAAGTCGTATTCGATTTAAAAATGCTTGATGGCACCGTGGATGCTGAGGTCAATGCTCGAAGAACTGTAATTGGAGGTGAGAGATTGCTCGATATTCAGAAGAGTGGTAGTAGCGTCGGAATAATGAAGGCGAGTCAAATATCCAATTGTTTAGCCGACGCGATAGATAAAACATTTCCTAAGACGGTAAGTAGCTCAGGCAGTATAGGCGGTGGAAGTAGTTCAAGTCCAAATTGGGGAAATATTCCGCTGAGTCAAGGTCATGGTAATACCGATGGTGGCGGTGATAGTTGTACACACACTTACCACAATTTAAATGGAGAGCCGATGTTTTCATTTGCAGGCCCCTGCCCGTAACTTTGCTCTTTATGGCTCTAAGGGGGTTTGCGTATCAATCCTCCCCTTTAGCAAGATATCAGGCATCAAGTGCCATTGCTATTTTCAATATTGGCGAATAAAGCGGAGTAGAATTCACTACTCCGCCATATATTTTTTCATCTCCAATACAATCACGAGACTTTTTTGCACAACCCTTACGCACCTAGTTAACTACCAAAATACAATATGGCCTTACAAGCTTTCTGTTCTAAGCCAATTATTGCAAAAGACTAAATTAAATTTTCAATTCAAAAATATTCTTGCTATAGAAGATAAACATAACACTTTGATAAATTAAATTTTTTATCGATTTATTTTTCCGAACATACCAATTTGTTTTTCTGGATTTTCTCTTTCCAATTTGTGAACTAAAGTTTAACACGCAGTTTGAGACACACTTTAATTACGAGGGAAAACCCCATGAATAGAAAATCTAAAACGATGTTGTCTGCCGTCGCGCTCGCAGTAACAACAACGCTATCAGCCCCGAGCTTTGCTGCAATGAGTGAAGCAAAAACTAACCAATTTTGGTGGCCAGAACAACTAAACCTAAGCCCATTAAGACAACACAGCCCAGAATCCAATCCTTACGGCGCAAATTTTGATTATGCTGCTGAATTTAGCAAACTAGATCTTAAGCAAGTCAAAAAAGATATTGAGCAAACACTCACCGATTCACAAGACTGGTGGCCTGCCGACTGGGGTCATTATGGTCCCTTTATGATCCGTATGGCATGGCATAGCGCTGGGGTCTATCGCGTACACGATGGCCGTGGTGGCTCGGCAGGTGGCCAACAACGTTTCGATCCGCTAAACAGTTGGCCTGATAACGCAAACTTAGACAAAGCAAGACGATTATTATGGCCGATTAAACAAAAGTACGGCCGTAGCCTATCGTGGGCAGACTTAATGGTCTTAGCGGGCAACGTTGCGCTTGAGTCAATGGGCTTTAAGACCTTTGGTTTCGCCGGTGGCCGTCAAGACGATTGGGAACCAGATTTAGTTTATTGGGGTCCAGAAGATGCTTTCTTAAAAGACGAGCGTCGCGACAACAAGGGCAAACTAAAGGGCCCATTGGCAGCAGTTGAAATGGGACTTATTTATGTCAACCCTGAAGGTCCACACGGTAAACCAGATCCATTACTTGCCGCAAAAGATATTCGCATGTCATTTGGTCGCATGGCCATGAACGACGAAGAAGTGGTCGCACTGATCGCGGGTGGTCACACCTTTGGTAAAGCACATGGCGCGAAAAAGCCGTCTGATTGTGTGGGTAAAGAACCAGCCGATGCAGAGATTGAAGCGCAAGGCCTAGGCTGGAAAAATAAATGCGGCACGGGTAAAGGTGCAGACACCACAACAAGCGGTTTAGAAGGGGCTTGGACGGTCACGCCAACTCAATGGTCAACCAATTATCTCGACAACCTAATGAACTTCAATTGGGTAATGACAAAAAGCCCAGCAGGCGCGACCCAATGGATCCCTGACAACAAAGCTGCGGCAAACCTAGTGCCAGACGCCCACATTGAAGGTAAACGCCACGCACCAATAATGTTCACCACGGATTTGGCATTAAAATTTGACCCTGAATATCGTAAGGTCATTGAACGCTTCCGCAAAGATCCAAAGCAATATGAGTTGGCGTTCGCGAAGGCTTGGTTCAAATTGACCCACCGTGATATGGGTCCAAGAGCCCGTTATGTGGGTTCAGAAGTACCGAGCGAAGTACTGACTTGGCAAGATCCAATTCCAAAAGCGGATTATAAGATGATTGGTAGTAAGGACATAAACACTCTGAAAAAATCAATCTTGAACTCAGGTCTAACAAAGCAAGAACTGATCAGAACGGCATGGTCGGCAGCATCTAGCCACCGTGTTACTGATATGCGTGGTGGTGCAAACGGTGGCCGTTTACGCCTCGAGCCTCAGGTAAGTTGGGAGGTAAACAACCCTGACGAGGTAAACAAAGTACTAGCTACATTGACGGACATTCAAACCCAGTTTAATAAACGCGCTGGCAAAAAAGCGGTCTCTATAGCCGACTTGATTGTGTTAGGTGGTTCTGCGGCAGTTGAAAAAGCCGCAAACGACGCAGGCTACAAAGTAAATGTAGCGTTTAAACCGGGCCGTACCGATGCCTCACAAGCACAAACGGACGTCTTATCATTTAGCTATCTGGAGCCAAAAGCTGACGCGTTCCGTAACTATTACAGTGATGAAGCATTTATGTCACCAACTGAAATGTTAGTAGACAAAGCCAATATGTTGGACCTATCTGTACCTGAAATGACGGTACTATTAGGCGGCCTACGTAGCTTAGACGCAAACTACAAAGGTTCAGAGCACGGTGTATTTACTGACAAACCAGGTCAGTTGAGCAACGACTTCTTTGTTAACCTGCTAGATATGTCGACTAAATGGTCAAAGGTAGAGGGGCAAGAAGGCTTATACGAAGGCCGTGACCGTAAAACTGGAGAGATAAAATGGACGGCAACACCGGTTGATTTAATCTTTGGCTCTAACTCTGAGCTTCGCGCAATTACCGAAGTCTATGCATCGGACGATGCCAAACAGAAGTTTGTAGACGATTTTATCGCCGCTTGGGTGAAGGTAATGCAACTAGACCGCTTTGACTTAAAATAAACCAATTAAGTAGCGCAAACGGGGCCTAATTTAGGCCCCGTTTTTTATTCGTGCTGCAAACCTACTAAGGTCAAAATATTGCCAATATGCGTTTTCGCACCACACGCTCGCAGTGTTTTCATAAGACATTTGTGAATTAGCTTCAGGTACTCGAGACTCACGAGTAGACAAATATGGTTGATAATTTATCTGACTGGCCACGGGTAGTTGGCTTTATGCAATTGGTAGAGAGCCGATTATTCAATTTAGTTTATGCACAAAAAATCGGCGCTTAGCGCGCCGAGAGAACTTAATGATCAATCATATCAGCCAAAATGATGGCTGCGTGGGTTTCCACCGCACCTGAATCGAAACCATACATGTGCCCATATTTGTTCGCTAGCTCGGAATGCACATTATTGATGATCTCTTCTTGCCAGCGTTTGAACCAAATGAAGTGGTTGCCGTCACTAAAAATTGGGGTGTAGGGCGCAACTTCTAATTGTTTACCGACTTCAGTTCTAACATCAGCAATGTATTCCAGCAGATCTTTTACGTCCTTTTTTGAACCTATATTGCCATGACCGCCATTAATAAAGTTCCAGTGCTTACTGAGCGGTTTCCTCAGAAGATTTTGTAGATCCACTTCGTAACCATGGAAATCTTCCGCTCCCGCAAAATTGTAAAACGGCAGCTGATCAGGGTTAATCATGTCAGCGAAATGCAGCACGCGATCGCTTGGAATTAGAATCATCGTGTTATCCGGTGTGTGACCAGAACCTTCTGGTGCCATCATCTTCAGCCTTATGGAGCCAAATTTGACCGTTTTAGCTCTTTTCAAATCGTACACCTCATTTGGTGCAGGAACTTTAGGGGTTCTCACACCGTTTTCGTTCAATTCAGCGTGAAGGTTGATCTTGTCAGCAACGGTTTGACTAGCGATAACACGGACATGACCCACCCTTGGGTAATTTTTCTTAATTAAGTCAATAAGTTGATTACCTCCACCTACATGATCTAGGTGATAATGAGAATACATAATAGCAGTGATCGGCTTATTGGTGATGGATTGAATACCTCGAAAAAGCACATCAATACGACCATCACCAAGAGGGTCAATCAGCAACACCGAGTCTTTGGACACCACAACGGTAGCGTTGTAGTAATTTACTCCGATCCAGTAGGTGTTTTTACCCAATTTTTGTACTGTGAATTTACTGTCATCAAACTGGCGTTCATAAAGGTTATTGATTTTTTGGCCGATTTTCAGCGAGTGCTTTGCTGATGGTTCAACTTCGATTTGAGCCGTTTCACCAGGGAATAAAATCGCGTGTTGGTTATTATGGTCATGGCCCAACGCACTGACATTAAAAGTAAACACTGCAGCAGCAATAGGGGTTAAAGCTAGGGTGGGTAGTTTCATTTTTCTCTCCTCAATAAGATGAAAAAAAGATAAAACAAAAACAAATATATCAAAAATGCATGTTCGTTATAGTATGTAGATCATTTACGCATAACTTTATACGGTGATGGCATGGGTGTACCTGAGTTGAATCTACGCAGTATTGACTTAAATTTGTTAACGATCTTAGAGAAGGTGTTGATCCACAAGCATATTAGTCAAGCCGCTCAAGCATTAAACATGAGCCAGCCAGCAGTGAGCCGAGCCCTGATGCGCTTAAGAAAGCAATTTGCTGATCCATTGTTGGTAAAGGTGAAAAATGAGTATCGTTTAACTGCAAAAGGTGAGCGCCTTCGTAGCGAACTGGAGCTATCACTCACTACAATTCGTCATATGTTGGTGGATGATGAGTTTGACCCCCTGCAATACTCAGGCGTATTCACTATAGGGGCGCTGGATTTCGAAATGATGATGATTATGCCGAAATTGTTAGCGCGTTTTCAACAGCGTGCTCCAAATTTGAAATTACAAATTGTGTCTTACAACTCGTTTATACCGCTTCATGACTACTTGGAAAAGGTAGCGGATTTATTACTGTACTCCACAGATGAGACACCCACCAACGTGTTTAAACAGCGTTTATTTAATGATAATTATGCCATAGTAATGTGTTGTCAGCATAAATGGGCTCATCAGCCTATGACGTTAGCGCGCTATTGCCAGAGCCGACATCTAATCGTTTCAGGTAATGGCTTGTGCAAAACGGATATGGATCATGAACTAAAAAGGTTGGATGCTCAGAGAGAAGTAGTGGCATCTTTACCCCATTTTTCAATGGTGCCGGAGTTATTGATTAACACGGATCTGATTGCCACTTTACCAAAGCGGCTGGTCACTCATTTAAGTAGACGTTATGACATCACGGTAGCCGATTTACCGTTCCACACTGCCGATTTTCAAGTTGAACAATTTTGGCATCTCATTCATCACAACAGTCCAATCCACCAGTGGGTGAGGCAGGAAATAAAAAGCTTGGTGGATGAAGAGATCGGTGAAACGGTGTGAGGCGACTCGATTAAATCGCCTTTTCACTCGCTCTCTCAACTAAGCATTATCTTTATCGATAGTTCTGTTATTAAACATCACTTCGCGCAGCTAGACATCCTGAATTATTTTTAGGCAATGCAACAAAGCAAAGCCGAGATACGAACTTATCCGTCACCACATCGCTTTGCGCCTTATCGCTACTGTTATAGAGATGCAATTGATTATCTTCGACGAAATAAAACCCCAATTGGTTTAATCGTGCCGCCCACCGAAACCCCGATGCTAAATCACACTTTATATAAACACTTAACTCTCGATATTGCATTTGCTGATCACCGCCCCACAGCAACTGATAAGGCACATTTGCGCGCTGTAAAGCCCCTTGCCAAAATCGTGATAAGCGCTGATTTTTATCTTCACGGAGTACCTTTCCATGTGGATTCCACAGACTTAAGATTGCGCCCCGTGTATCAAAGCGGATTGGCTGTAATGGTTGAAAATATACTTGTAAATAAAGCTGCCACAGGTTTGGTTCAATTTTCATGTTTTACTGTTTGTTTGATTGTATTTACCAGCTACCAAGACGGGCTCATGGCTGAAGGTTTGGCTGCTCCATGTAACCGACCTATACATATTATCAATAACTAAAAAATTATCACTTAACCAATACAGCAACTCGCTTTTGCTCGTTCTCCGTAAAGGTTTGTTTGAGTAGTGACTCGACTTTTTCTTTTGCGACTTGGCTATCACCAAGCTCGGCTAAAATATTTTGCTTTTGCAGCATAAAGCTTTGTAGTTTTTGCTGCCAATGCTTTTGTTGCTTCTGGACTTCAAGAATACGAGTTGCAGCTTCATCACCAAATTCGGCACTTAGTTCGTTATAGTGTTTTTTCTGCCAGTTTGCGTTTAGGGTGTGTAACTGAGCTGAGGTTTGAAATAACACTTGTTCGCGCTTTGGCAGCCCACTGATATGCGTTTCAATTAATTGCTGCTTTTGCGACTCAGGTATAGATGCGTCTGACAAAATTTGCCAGCGACTCAAAGCTTGCGTATCCCACGCATTATCATCTTCAAACCAAACTGCAATCACTTCATCCGTAAAAAATTGCCGCTGCAGTGCGTGTAGCAGCTCAACACGTTCTTGTAGATTAAGATGTGTGTCCACGTCAATTAAGGCCTGCTTAAATTGCACGTAGAGACCAGCAACTTCGTGAAGGCATTGTGGTAATAGTTCCAGATAAGCTTGCCACTGCTCGGCTTGGTTATGGTTTTGTAGCTCAAAAAGCCAATCGTCGATTTGGTGCTTATGCTGTTTATTAATGGTCTCACAATGGACGCTTACAGATACATTCCTTTTGGGTTGTGGGACCTTATGCGCATCATTTTTCAGCTCAGATAACTCCGCGAACCGGGGAACATGACGCGGCGTCTCTTGCTGTTCACTCTTGATATAAACCAGCGACAGCATAGTCAAAATGATTAGCAAAAGGCCCCACTTTTTCATAGCGCCAGACCTTTTAAGCGGCGAATATGCTGGCGATAAACGGTTAATGGGTCTGTTTCGAACAAGTGATGAATACCAATGGTGTGGTTTACCTGATCTAAATGGTTCATTTTGAATTGGTTGTTGATCACCTGACCTAAATTACTAGAACAAGCTGATACTAGGCCGTCGTTGGCCTCATCAAAAACTTGAGAGAACAGCGCAAGTGCGTTGTCAGCAGGGTCAAATACATTGGTCCATGCTTTGCTGCCACTCCATGAAAAATAATGTACACCATTGCTCGCTAGACTTTGGGTTTCGCCACAATAATGACTTGGCACACCCTCAGGGTATTTTTGGTTAAATGCTAATGTGCCAGCCGTGGTCAAAGCGCCTAGCGCTTCGAGTGCATCTTTTGGTGCGGTTGCTTTACCAGATAACAAATCAATCAACCCCGCAAGGCCGTTAGCAAGCGACGCTAAAAACTGCTCCGAAAATGAGCCACTGTCTACTCCACCGCGAACAACATCAGCAAAACGGCTCCCCCAGTTTACGCCACCAATACTAGTCGCTGAGGCCACCCACTCAGGTTTAACTGAGGCGACGTAGCGAATAGTTTGCGCACCTTGGCTGTGACCAATTAAATTAACTTTGTCTTTACCCGTTAATGCTCGAACCAACGCAACTTGCTCAAGTAGTTGCTCACCACGCAATTCTGAATTATGGGCTGATGATACTTCTGCAACATAAACCTGCCCACCTTCATCTTGGATCACTTGTGGTACGCGATAAAAATAATCTACCCCGAGCAGATTATCAAAACCAAATAGACCGTGGACTAAGACCACGGGATACTCTAATTCCTCACCGCTGTGGGCGGGAGAGGTAACGACCGATAGCAACCCAAGCAGGGCGCTGAGAATTAACCTTTTCATGTACTTGCTCCAATTATTACAATTTAGTAACAAATAAACTTTAGATTACAATGGTCAGA
This sequence comes from Pseudoalteromonas sp. BMB, assembly GCF_001709235.1. Classification (NCBI taxonomy): domain Bacteria; kingdom Pseudomonadati; phylum Pseudomonadota; class Gammaproteobacteria; order Alteromonadales; family Pseudoalteromonadaceae; genus Pseudoalteromonas; species Pseudoalteromonas sp. BMB. The sequence continues at coordinate 73,292 of NZ_MBQA01000172.1, read as the reverse complement.
GGTCAAGCCAGAATAGTGTAAAAAATGAAATTTTAATGAATGTTACGTAAACAAAAGTAAATAATGGGAGTGTGAGTTAGTACCTAGGCCCAGAGGTTAGTACACACAGGATGCCCCAAAAGAAGCCAAAATACGGCTCCTTTTGAGAATTTCTAAAAATTAGGATCAATCGAAGGTAAGGTCTACAAGCAATCAGCGTGAGGATAAGTTGTGAGCTCACCTAAATGCACTTGGTAACTATTGCCGGTAATTGCTGTGGTATCGTAATGTCCGGCATCAGAACCAATAGTAAACGCCTCTGAAGCTGGGATCCCCGCTTTGATAAAGGCTTCAGCATCTGTTTTGGCATTACCATAAGCACGAACGACATCAATGCCCTGCGCCTTTAAGCGATTAATCTCCGCTGTTTTATATTCTGCCGTTTTAAACAAGCTGGTTTCATTACTGAGTGATGTGCGTAAAAAGCCTTGCGGTAGGCCCATCCAATTTAACCAACCGCGCGTCCCTTTAGCATACCAATACACTCTGGCTGTTAAGAATACGGGTTGATAGCCCAAATCAAGATAGTGGCGTACTAAATCATAAGCGCCATCTTTGGGGTCGGCATGATCTATTCCGGTATAGTCGCCTATTTGCTCAGCATCGGATTCGGTTAATGTGCCATCGATGTCAAACAGGACCGCTTGAGTGCCTGGCTCAACAACCGTAACATAACCTTGTGCACCGGTGCCATCAGCTGGTACGCCTGCGTATATACGATACTGACCTGCCGATAATTCAGGCAAGGTGATAAACGCCTTACCATCGCCATTAGTGGTTTGCTCACCAAGATACTGCCAATTTGTGTCCGACTCAGCACGGTAGTAAAACTCCACCGACTCGAATTCCAAGTCTTTATGAGTGATGCTACCGTAGTCAAATTTAGCAGTGATCTGAGTTGCAGCACCGGCAGCGGTTACTTGATCGTGTACCATATGGTAACTCGGCAGCCAAGATAAGTATTTGTTAAATGAGCTAGAAAAGCTACGCTTGACCATATTTGGTGCTGCATAATGGGTTTCTAATGCGGTAATACTTGGGCAAGTAGGGGTTGCCAGCGAAGAAAAAGAAGCGAATAACGCTGCTGTTAAAATAGAATGTCTCATGCACGACTCCGTGTTTATTATTGTCAATAGCGAGGGCCACCTAAACATAAAAATGGACTTGTTCAGGTGGCAAAGAGCAAGGCACAGTAAAACTGGCCTCATTATAAAACGCTAGAGCATAAACTCAGATTGTGTCAAATTTGTTAATTAAAAGAATATCATTTAACATTCCATAAATTGTTTATCATCTCTTCTGTGCTGACCTCCATACAACCTTGGCGGTTAACCCCTGACCAAAGGGGGCTGAAATCGCCGCTTCCTTGCTTTTCAGCAGCAGCGCGCAATGGCGTCAAAGCAGCTGATGCGTATGGAAAAGTCGGTACATCTTCATTAATGAAATTAAGATCTATCATTAAGCGATTTTCAATCCCACGCGCAGGGCGACCAGAAAACACATTGGTCACGGCAGACGGTTCAGCCAGTGATTTAAGTGCATCACGATGTACCAAAGAGGTGCTTGCTTCATCACATAGTAAGAAGCATGTGCCTATTTGTGTTCCACAGGCACCCAATTCGTGCATCATAGTGACATCATGATGAGAAGCAATACCACCTGCAGCGATTACAGGAACCGATAGCGCATCAGCGAGGATGGTGACCAATTGACGAGTATGTAGCTGAGACTCAAGAGTTGCTTCTGTAAAGGTTGCTCGATGTCCGCCCGCTTCAATCCCTTGTGCTATCACGATGTCTGCACCATTTTCAGCTAACCATATCCCCTCTTCTAAGGTCGTTGCTGAAGATAAAATAATCGTCCCCCACGACTTTACCAACTCGACCAATTCGGCATCTGGAAGACCAAAATGAAAACTGATCACGGGAGGTTTATAAGGGGCAATGGCCTCAGCCATGTCCCTATCAAACGGGCGTCTTAAGATCCCCATGTCATCGCTAGGTGTTAACTCCAGCTCATCGTAATATGAAGCCAGCTTTTTCTTCCACTTATCTTGTTGGTAAGGGTCAAGTTCCGGCATTTCATGGCAAAAAAAGTTAAGGTTGTATGGGCCAGAAGCATGCGCTTTAAAATGCTCGATTTCAGCAACGATCTGCTCCTTACTCAGCATCCCACATGGGATTGAGCCGAGTATTCCGGCATTGGTCGCTGCGGCCGCTAAGCGCCAATTTTGCACGCCTGCCATTGGCGCTTGGATCATAGGAATGGAGATATTAAGTAATGTGGTAAGCTGCATCACAAGGTCCTTGTTTTAGGCAAAACGACATAAAGCCGAAGGTGCTTCCCAGTGTGGGGAAGAAGCGCTTAACGGTCAATGATTGTATGCTTTATAAAGCAAACTTTCTCTTGCCAAAACAACCATGTTTGAAATAGTGTTTCTATAACAATACAAGGACGCCATGATGACTATTTCTCTAAGAGCCATTGATAAACACAACTACGAAGCCATTTGCGATTTAGATGTCAGCCCTGAGCAGCAAGATTTGGTAGCCTGCAACATGTTTTCCATCGTGGAATCAAAATTTAATGATGGCTATACCACACGCGCAATTTATCACGATGATGAAGCTGTTGGGATGCTAATGTGGGTACAAGAAAGTATAGAGCGCATCTCCATTTGGCGCTTTATGGTTGATCAACAATTTCAGCAACAAGGAATTGGGCACAAAGCACTCACCCTCGCGCTCGAAGAAATCAAGCTGACACCAAACCTTGCCACCATAGAAATCTGTTATGTACCGAGCAACCCCGTTGCAAAATCGTTTTACGCGAGCTTTGGCTTTGAAGAAGTTGGACTCGATGAAGAGGATGGTGAAATGCTAGCGGTGATCAAACTTCCTCTATAACAAGTTGTAATCTTCGGTAATTTGCGCAAATGGAAGCGTAGGGTAAACTTACTGACAATGTAAGTTGAGCTGCTCAAAGGAACCCGAATTAACATGCACGAGCATACAAAGCGCATTTGTGATTTTCTCACCGAAATCCAGCTACCTTTTCGATTTCATGAAGTCGAGGAAAATACGTTTTTACCGGGTCTAAAAACGGTGATGGGGACACTCTATATTGATAATGAGAAATTGCTATATCCTGGCGATATATTGCACGAAGCCGGCCATATCGCCGTATGTGAGCCGATATTCCGCGACCAACTTCATGAAGACGTGTATAAAAATGGCCTAAAAAATGGCCGAGAGAAGCAAGCCATGCAAGGCGAAGAAATGGCCGCCATTGCTTGGTCGGTTGCTGCCATTCAATATATCGGCTTGCCTCTAGAGGTCGTACTACATAAGGATGGCTATAAGGGCGCCAGCAATAGCTTCGTAAGTGCTTTTAAGGAAGGGAAAGGGTTTGGCTACCCATTACTCAATGCATGGGATATGACTTGCCCAGAACAAGGCTTTCCTAAAATGCAGAAATGGATCAGGGATCACCGCTGGATTAATGAATTAAGTTAATCCATTCCCTATCTACACCTTAAGCTCCCTAGCAGCTCGAAATAAAAAAGCCCGACTACAAAGTCGAGCTTGGGGAGGCGTGGCGCTTTGGATTGCCACTTGCTTACTGATTAAATTCTTTCTCAGACAGTTTGCCATCTCCGTCGCTGTCTAACTTATCAAAGATTGAAGCAAGAGATTCTGACAGTGACGCTTCACTTTTGGAGATAAAACCGTCTTTGTCTAAATCAAAATCGTTAAATTCTGCTGCCATTGCTGAGCCGGCAAAAAGTACTGTGGCGGCTGTAATTGCTGTTGCTAACTTTTTCATTGTGACCTCCTAGCCTTTAAAGTTAGAGAATTCAGAAGCGCTTAGCTGACCATTTTTGTCTGCATCTAGCTTCTCGAACTGACCAAGTAGTGTTGATGATACTGATGCTTCTTGCTGGCTGATCTGCCCGTCTTTATCCTTGTCTACATCTTGAAATGACAAGGTTGCTGCCAGTGCCATCGTACTCACCAATACACCTATGGTCGTTGCACATACCGTTCTAAGTTTCATAGCCATTCTCCTCACTATGCCCGTCTCTCATTGCGGCTCTAGTCGCAAATTAACCTTTAAAGTTAGAGAACTCAGTTTCGTTTAGTTCTCCGTCAGCGTTTACATCTAAGTCTTTAAACTGCTCGATAAGCGCTGTATTTACTTTTGCTTCGCTCATGCTAATAGCACCGTTACCATCTGTGTCATAGCTTGCGAAATCTTCACCAGCGATAGTATTTGCTGAAGCCAATGTTAGACCTGTGATTGATAGTGCGATAAGTACGTTTTTCATCATTCTGCTCCTAAAATTTCCTAAATATGATTTGCTTTTGGGCGGCTTGATTAGCCTTGGTAATTTGCGAATTCAGACTCGCTCAACTCACCGTCGGCATTGCTGTCTAGTTGCGTAAACTGCTCTGCAAGCGACTGATTTACTTTTGCCTCAGTCATGCTGATGGTGCCGTTACCGTCAGTATCATATTTAGTGAAATCTTCACCAGCTAATGCAGAAGCTGAAGCGAATGTTAAACCTGCAATTGAAAGTGCTGCTAATACGTTTTTCATGATAGTCCAATCCTTCTGTCGTGTTCGTAATGGTGTTAAAGGCAGTGGGCGCTAAGCCCACCTAGCAATTAGCCTTCGTAATTTGCGTATTCAGACTTGCTTAGTTCGCCATCGGCGTTCGCATCTAAGTCTGCAAACTGTTCAGTTAGCGAAGTGCTTACGCTTGCTTCAGTAACGCTGATTGAGCCATTACCATCAGTATCTAGTTTTTCGAAATCGCCACCAGCAAGTGCTGACGCTGAAACCATTGATAAACCTGCGATTGATAATGCTGCTAATACGTTTTTCATAATGTAATCCTTCAATTGTGTTATTCGGTTTTGGTGAGTTAGGAACTCTGCCTAACTCATTGTTGATTTCAGTGCTAAATTAGCCTTCGTAGTTCTCGTATTCAGACTTGCTTAGCTCGCCATCAGCATTGGTGTCTAAGTCTGCAAACTGCTCGCTTAGCGACGCGCTGACACCAGCCTCTGCTACACTGATTGAACCGTTGCCATCAGTATCCAATTTTGCGAAGTCATCACCAGCGAGAGCTGACGCTGAAACCATTGATAAACCTGCGATTGATAGTGCTGCTAATACGTTTTTCATACTCTAATCCTTCAAATGTGTTATTCGGTTTTGGTGAGTTAGGAACTCTGCCTAACTCATTGCTAAATTCAGTGCTAAATTAGCCTTCGTAATTTGCGTATTCTGACTTGCTTAGTTCGCCATCGGCATTAGCGTCTAAATCCGCGAACTGCTCGCTCAATGACGCGCTTACGCTCGCTTCTGTTACACTGATTGAACCGTTGCCATCAGTATCCAGTTTTGCGAAGTCATCACCAGCGAGTGCTGACGCTGAAACCATTGATAAACCTGCGATTGATAGTGCTGCTAATACATTTTTCATAATCTTTTCCTTAAATTGGGGTATATTTAAAACTTTGCTATTATGTCGTCGGCTCGTGCTTAGCCTTCAAAGTTATCAAACTCAGACTGGCTTAATTGACCGTCTTGGTCGGCGTCAAGGTCTTTAAACTGCGCCATCAAATTTGGATTTGCTTTTGATTCGCCTAGTGAGATGTAGCCATCTCCATCAACATCGTATTTATCAAACTCAGAGTTTGCGTGAGCACCTACTGATGCGAAAGAAAGTACAGCTGCTGATAGTGCGATTGCTAAAGTTTTCATAATCAGTTCCTCTCATATTTCTAAACTTGTCGTTTCTGCTTCTCTACGTTGGTTTGTGTTGAAGCGAATGTTTTTTGCTTTCGAGATAACTATTCCAACTTTGATGCCAAAGTTTAAAAGTAATTAAGAATCAATAGGTTAAAAATAAAGGTAAATTTTCATTAAGGATGGATTCAGTGATATTGTTGCCATTTAGCAACAGGTGATTTTGAGATAAAATTAAAATTTATTTATTTTCAATAGGTTAAGCTGTCGCATAAAAGCAACACCTTAAAAAATTAGGATGTAAGTGCAGCCCAAGGCGGTTAAGTTTCATGCGACAATCATTCACATTCGGTATTGAGCAGACCCGCCAGAAAAATTTTTATGAAAATATCGAAAATTTTTTCTTATATTTTCTAAAAATCAAAAAATAAATATAACACATTGAAAGTAAACACATTAAAACCAACTTTCATCTTGGGTAAATTGCTATAAAAGTGACTGAGTGGGCGGGAAACTGACGAAAAACACAAGTATTTTAAAAAAGTAGTAAAGAAAAGAGAGGAGTGTTGCTAAAAAGCAACACCCGCTAGATTGGTGTTAGATTACGAAGCGGTACCCAACCTTGCAGCTCTGACTTTTTACTTGAGCACCACACCCAACCATTGAGTTGGTTATGCCCCAATAAGCGTTCACCTTGAACTACCGATAGTTCCTGAGCGGTATAGTCCATTAATGCGATACCTTGTTTGGGATTGACTAAGCGAAACACTTGAGCAGGTACCCAACCAGACACTTGCTCCTCAGTTTCACAGAAAAACCAATTGTCCCACCCCTCTTCGCCCTCATATTCTTCACCAACGGCCAATCTGGCGCCTTGTTTAAACGTGATGGGAGTCGGAAACTCATTGATATGTTCCTTGATTACTTGATATTCGATATCTAACTGCTTATTTTCCAAGTTTCAACTCCATATAGACAGACAGCGGATCCGATCTGTGATCACCAAATTCTTTTCTTTCGATAAAACCAAACTGCGCATATAACCTGAGGGCTTCTGGTTGCTTAACTCCGGTTTCTAACCGTATCAGTGGATATTGACGATTATCTGCAAAAGCGATTAACTCGGACAAGATTGCTTTTGATAAACCAAGACCGCGATGGTTTGGCTTTACATACAGTCTTTTCAACTCACCATAGAGACAATCATGATGCTTTTCGACGATTGCGCCGCAAGCAATGATCTCGTCATGCTGGATAATGCCAATAAAATGCGCAGTAGGTGAACATAGCTCTTGCAATGTCGATAGCTGGTTGCTTTCAGCAGGGTATAGCGAATTCATCAGCGCATCGATTTCTGCTATTAATGTATCAAGCGATGGAACACTCGCATCAAGTGCAACGATTTGCATTTATCATTTCCTTGATTTTCGGTATTAATTAACTAGAGCCGGGGATTAAGCTGAACATTCAAGTGCAACTATTAGTAAAAGTACTAAAGTTTGGTAAAGCTCAGCTCCTCACTCAGTTAGCCTTAATATGCGTCAGCCATTAGACTGGCGTTTTAGCTCTTCTAGCATACGCTCATCGCCCATCAAGTTTTTGAGGATGGCTTTAACCTTAGGGTCCGATGCATTTTCGTAGAGAGACAGCAAATCCTGAGCGATCCTTTGTTGCTGCTTTGGATCAGCGCCTGACTGGAAGTACTGTGACATCAATCCTTCTGCTGCGAGACTTTTCACGTAATCATTAGGCTCTTGCTCTAGCATTTTCACAAACGATTGTGACAAACGCTCATCAACGATAGGTGTACGCGACACAAGCTCAAGCGCCTGTAGCCTCAACTTTTCATCACTCATGTTATGCGTCATATTGAGGATAGATTCTACTGCTTGATAATCATATTGCTCTAATTCATTGCGATTTAGCATAAACATGTTCATTTGCAGTTGACTCATTGCGGCTAAGCGCTCCGTAGCCGATAAACTACTATTTAGAATTTTCTGTTTTAACTCATTGCTAACTTGGCTTGCGTACTCAGGATCGGTTTTGATCCGCATTTCGTAGTCTTCGGGTAAGTCTTCATAGAAGCCATAAATCGGGTTTTCTGCTTTCATCTCGTCGATTTTCTGCTGCTCACGCTTTTCTATCAAAGAGAAGATTAAAGACTCAAACTCATCCGGTGCTTGCTCAGAAAGTAAATCAGACTTTTCCATCGACAATGCCTGTAACCTCGTTTCAAGTTTATTGATCCGAGCCATTAACTTAGCAACTTGTTCAGACTCATCAGCTGAAGTCTGAGCATCCTGTGTATACTGAGTTGCATTATAGTGAGGCTGTTGAGTAGGACTCTGATACACGTGCGTTGCCACAGGAGAGGTTGCTAATTTGGTTTGAATGACATTAAACCCAGAAAAAGCCAATGCAAGAGCTGAGCATGAAAGCGCTATATTGAGTTTAAGATTAGACATGAAAGAGTTACCCTTATAAAAAGTAGCAATGTAATAGATCTGCAAGACAAATACTGTAAATGATTGTACTGTAAATTGATACAGCAAGAGGCAATTACGCAGATAATTATTACACTTTGCATAAGGTGAAAAAACGAGCCTCTAAACAGCTGCCATAATTGCCAACAAGGAATGACTGTGAATAATATACTGCAAACCGTCCACTATAAACCTATCACATTGCTTTTACTTGGCATTGCGACCGTGACGTCTTTGCTTGGCAGCAGCCTACTTTGGCAAAGTCACCAAGCCTTATTTCAATGGATTTTACCATCAGCCTCACTACTTCTTGTGTTGCGATTAGGGTGGCATGTTCGTAAAACAAGCTTGGCTACTAGCCCGAGTAGTTTGCACAAAGATATAAAACTCTGTTGGATTGCTCTGCTTTTATGTACTTGCGGGGATATCGTCAACTTCAATCTCTTTGAGCTTTATCATCGTCAAGATCAAACCATAAAACATGACTACTTGATCGACTCTATTTGGTTTTTTGCCCTTGGTTATGGGCTTTTACTTGGACTGCTTATTCGATTTTTAAGGCGGGAATTTGCATTAACATTAGCAACCGCGACCGTATTGGTTGTGGTGTCTATTGCGCTATCGTCGCTTAGCTATCAAATGATGTACCTACCCACGATAAGCCAATACTCCCTGCTGTTGAGCGCAAGTTATAGCTTATTAGTGACCTTGCTCGGCGTATTTGGTTTTTGGCTTATTATTCAAAACGTTAAATTCAACGAAAAAGCCAACTTCGCAGTTGCCAGCGGCTTTATCCTAGCAATGCTAGCGGATGCTATTATCGGTCAATTTTGGCTGTTCGCAAACCAAGGGGATGGCTACTTTCCCATTGCAAGGCACGTTAATTGGGTCATCTATATTGGCTCGCAAACGCTACTATTATTGTTTCCTGTTGCCATGATAAAAACTAATGTTGCGAGGTGTAAAGCATAGGCAATAAAAAGGCCGAACTATGTCGGCCTTAACTATTTGTGCGCTATATCGATAAGCGGCTTATCTTTTGACAATCGCATTGTGGTAAACGTTTTGTACGTCATCCACATCTTCAAGCATATTGATTAGCTTTTCGAATGTCTCGATTGCTTCTGGATCTTCAATTTCTACGTGAGTTTGCGGCACCCAAGTGATTTCGTCTACCTCAAACGTGATCCCCTCAAACGCTTCTGTCAGTGCAGTTTTCGCCTTGAAGTATTCAGTGTGAGGTGCGAAAACAGAAACTTGGCCGTCTTCAACTTCTACGTCAGTAACATCAACATCAGCCATCATTAGCGCTTCCAAAACTGACTCGTCGTCATCACCTGCAAATCCTAAGATTGCAAAGTGGTCAAACATATGCGCCACACAACCTGGGTTACCTAAGTTTGAACCAGTTTTGGTAAACGGTAAGCGAACATCTTTGATAGTACGGTTCATGTTGTCTGTTAAACAGTCAACAATGATCATGCTGTTGCCAGGACCGTAACCCTCGTAACGCGCTGGCGTGTAATCTTCACCTGCACCGCCTGCCGCTTTTTCGATTGCTTTATCAATAACGTGTGCAGGAACTTGATCTTTCTTTGCCTTGTCGATTAAACGACGTAGTGACAAGTTCGTTTCAGGATCTGCGCCGCCATTTTTAGCAACAACGTAAATCTCTTTTCCGTATTTTGAGTTTACTTTTGTTTTTGCCGCCGCCGTTTTTGCCATGGCGTTTTTGCGGACTTCAAATGCTCTGCCCATCTTAATGCTCGTTTTTATAAAAATTGGCGAAGATTTTACCAAGACATTTGAGTTACGGCTATACCCTTATTATCCGTGATGGTAATTTGCTTTACGTCGCACGATTATATGCTTGTTTTGCGGCGATTTTGTGGCGGACCTAAGCAACTTTACTATAGTTAATATTGTTAAAATTTACCGCTACGGGTGGCTTATATATGATCACGTTTGGCTTGGGAAAAGCAAAAAAGCAAGATGGACAAGATACAGCGCTATTTCAACACTTTAAGGCAACTACGCCTTACTTAGAAGTGGATTATCAAACAGATATTTTTCAGGTTAGTCCAGCCTTTACCCGCTTACTCGGATACCCAGTTACCTACGAGCTGAAATCTCTCGCTTTTATATGTCACACCTCAACCGATGCCGCTGCACTTAAGCGTGGGCTCGCTCAACTTGAGCACCAAGCACATGTAAAGATAGCGCTCTCTCTCAATACTGCGAATGACCACAAACCGAAGAAGTTGTTACTAGAGCTATCACGTACTCAAGAAGGCAGAATTTTAGTTATTGCGACTGACATTAGCGATTACCTCACAACCATTGCCAACATGAGTGCAAATTTACAAGCTTTATCAGCGTCCTTTGCGATTATCGAGTTCGACATGCACGGTAAAGTGCTAAGCGCGAATGACAACTTTTTGTCTGTTATGGGTTACAGCCTAGAGGAAATACAAGGCAAGCATCACAGTCTGTTTGTTAAGAATGACTACGCAGCCAGTGAGGAGTATCAAGCATTTTGGCAACGCCTAAACAATGGCGAATTTTTTGAAGGTGAATTCGCAAGGCAAACAAAATCAGGTAAAACGATATGGATCCAAGCCACTTATAATCCAATTTTTGATGAACAGAATAGGCCTATCAAAGTCGTAAAATATGCCTCAGATATCACCGCTCAAAAATCAAATGCTGCGGACTTTCAAGGTCAAGTTAATGCCATCAAACAAACTCAAGCCGTTATTGAGTTTGACCCTTACGGCAATATAAAGACTGCAAACAGGCTATTTTTAAATGCGGTTGGTTACACATTAAGTGAAATACAAGGTCAACATCATCGACTCTTTGTGGCACGAGAAGACGCTGAGAGCAGCGAATATCAAGACTTTTGGCACGCTTTACGACAAGGAAAGCATCAATCAGGTGAGTTTAAACGCCTAACCAAATCAGGAAACACTCTGTGGATCCAAGCAACCTATACTCCCATCTATGACGAAAATGGCCAGTTGGGCAAAATCGTCAAATATGCCTCGGATATTACCCAAGCAAAACTGGCGTCTTTCGACTTTGCTGGACAACTCAAAGCCATCAATCGCTCGCAAGCCGTTATCGAGTTTGATTTGCAAGGTAATATTTTAAAAGCAAATGAAAACTTCCTGTCTGTCATGGGCTACAAGAAAGAAGAAATCATTGGCAAGCATCACAGCATGTTCGTCGACAGCTTTTACGCGCAAAGCAGTGAATACAAAGCATTCTGGCAGCGTTTAAAACAGGGCCAATTTGAATCCGGAGAGTTTCACCGTTTAGGCAAAGGTGGCAAAGCAATCTGGATTAGTGCCACCTACAACCCCATTTTAGACGAGCAAGGCAAGCCGATAAAAGTTGTTAAGTTCGCAACGGACATTACCGAGCAAAAAGCCACTGCTGCTGATTTTGATGGTCAGCTTCAAGCCATTCGTAAATCACAAGCCGTCATTGAGTTTGCAATGGATGGTACTATTTTATGGGCCAATGAGTCATTCCTAGATACGATGGGGTACTCACTTGACGAAATCAAAGGTAAACATCACCGTATTTTTGCTACACACGAACAAGCCACTAGTTCTGAATACCAGCAATTTTGGCAAAAGCTCAACCGAGGTGAGTTCGACTCAGGGCAATACTTAAGATTGGCAAAACAAGGTCGAGAGGTATGGATCCAAGCGTCTTATAACCCTATCCTCGATCAACAAGGCCGTCCCTTTAAAGTCGTTAAATATGCAACAGATATCACAGAACAAAAACAAGCGGTTGAACATATTAAAAATGCTATCTTAGCAATGGAACAAGGTGATTTAAGACATAGGATCACCCACCACTTAGGTGGCGAGTTCTCGGTGCTGCAACAAGCGATGAACGGCTTATTCGATAAATTAAGCGACTTAGTTAACACCATAAACAACGGTGCAGAGCAAGTGTTTGATGTAGCTAAACAAATCGCGAATAACAACGAAGAACTCAATAGCCGCATTGAAAATCAAGCGGCGAGCTTAGAAGAAACCGCCGCCACTATGGAAGAGCTTACCGCTACGGTTAAAAAGAATGCGAGTAGCGCAAGCAATGCCGCAGAGAAAGCGACTATTGTTAGAGAAAAAGCACACTCAGGTAAAGCATCGATTGACGATGCCATTACCGCAGTGGGTAAAATCGAATCTTACAGCACGAAAATCTCTGACATTATCAGTGTCATTGACGAAATCGCTTTCCAAACCAACCTCTTAGCACTCAATGCTTCCGTTGAAGCAGCCCGGGCTGGTGAGGCTGGACGCGGATTTGCCGTGGTTGCCGGAGAGGTGAGAAACCTTGCTCAACGTAGTGCATCAGCGGCACGTGAAATCAAAGCACTGATCAAAAATAGCGTTGATGCTGTGGCGCAAGGCAGCAAACTTGTATACGAGTCTGGCACGACTTTCGATGAGCTAATGCAATCAATTGCCGAGGTGAGCAAAATGGTGGCCGATATAGATAACGCGGGGAAAGAGCAAGCTGAAGGGATAGCTGCGGTTTCCACCACCATCGCGCAAATGGATAATATTACTCAGCAGAACGTTACTCTGGTTGAAACAACATCTCGTTCAGGTAGAAATATGGAAAATCAAGCCAAACTACTTACCGATCAAGTTGCATTTTTTCAACTAGATGAATAGTTAAGGGCGCGCACTATCTATACAACCACATACAAGTAGTTTATCTGAATATACCCGTTGTACCCTTAATGCATCGGGTATGTTAAGCTCGTCCGGCTGGCCAATCTTCCTTTTGTTTATCGCTTTACCCATTTGGACTGTTTTATTAGACAAAAGGAAAAATGATGATAAGTCCAGTTACACCAAGCGATCACCAAGAACTACTGGCTGTTTGGGAAGACTCTGTGCGAGCCACTCATGATTTTATCACTGAGGCGGATATCGCTTATTTTAAACCTATTATTATTGAACAGGCGTTTCCAAACGTTACACTGCACTGTGTAAAAAATAGCGACGCGAATATTGTCGGTTTTATTGGTGTACATGACCTAAAGATCGAGATGTTGTTTGTACTGGCGAAAAGCAGAGGACATGGTGTCGGTACTGAGCTGCTTCACTTTGCGCTTGAAACACAAAATGTGCAGTTTGTTGATGTCAATGAGCAAAACCCAGAAGCCGTCGGCTTTTATGAAGCAAAAGGTTTTAAGGTATATGAACGCTCACCAACTGACGATATGGGAAAACCTTTTCCAATCCTGCGAATGCGACTTATAGAATCTAATTAATTCATATATTTTAAGCTCAACAAGAGCTAATCGTGTTGAGCTTTACTTACCTCGAAATAAACTACTTAACGGTGAAAAACATGTGGTACGTCAAGTAACGTCAGCATTTCTCCCTCGGGTAAACACTCTTGATTAATATACTGAGTGAGTTTGGGGTTACTCTCACAAAATAATATATCAAGTGCCAACCTATTTTTGCCATAAATACCGCGATGTATCATATTGGCTGAGAAAGCGAGAAGGTCACCCGCTTTCAGTGGAATAGTTTTACCTTCTGACAGACTTTCATGATTATGATGCCCTGATTGCTCTAACCTCACATTTAACTCTTGAACAGTGTCCCAACGCTTGTGGGTACCTGGTATCAATTCTATTCCGGGCTCATCTTCCAGTGCTAACCGAAAGTGAACCACTTCGGGCCCCGACAACAACGCTTGTTTTTGCTCTTCGATGGTTAAATGGTATTGCGGATCTCGGTGCCAGTAATTGAGTTGAGTGGTGTTCACTGGGTTAAAAAATAGCTGAGTATTCATAAACCTAAACTCACCCGACAATATGGATGCGGCTAGAGACACCAGAGGAGTAGAAGCAATGAATTGAAAAAGGACAAGCCTTTGCTGTTCGCCTAGGTACTTTGGTGCAGTAAGATAGGCAGAATTTACGGCTCTGTTTTGATAAAAGTCATTATTGTCAGCCCGCCACGCATGATGAAACGCTAAAACGACTTGCTTTATTTTGTTAAGTTCGCCGGACGGTATAAAATTGTGTTTTATAACGTAGCCACATTCGTCAAAATCATGGGCTGATTTTACCATCACATATTGACCTCTGACATTGTCGGAAAATTCCAGTAAATAAATTAGCCCCCGTGCGGCTTTATAAAAGCTAAGAGGCATTTAGCCCAATCAGAGTGCATATTTATCACCTCTTATCAGTGGCTTAAAAATAGTCGTTCTTTTTCATACCAATTCGCTCAGACAAGCGCACCTTTAGGCCATTCAAAGCGAACTGGTATTATTTACCTGAACTTCAGGTCATTGACTTTTACAGTCATAGAGCATCTAAAATAACTTCTGCTTTACTGACTTCAAATTGCTTAGGTTGTTCTACATTGAGTGTTGTCACGACGCCGTCTTCAATAATCATAGCGTAACGCTGCGAACGTACACCGCCAAATGAACCGGTATCCATTTCAAGCCCTAGCGCTTTGGTAAAGCACGCATCGCCGTCTCCAAGCATCATAATTGCTTCTGCATTTTGTGCATCACCCCAAGCTTTCATTACAAAAGCATCGTTTACCGATACACATGCGATGATATCAACACCTTTTTGAGCAAATTTATCTGCATTCACGACAAAACCGGGTAAATGAGACGCAGAGCAAGTCGGTGTGAAGGCACCAGGAACCGCAAAAAGCACTACTTTCTTACCAGCGAACAACGCTGTCACTTCGTGATTAACCATGCCGTCTGAAGTAAGTTCGCTTAACTCGGCTTGTGGTAATTTTTGTCCAGCTTCAATCATTGTTTAAATCCTTCATCTAAGGGCTAATTGCCTTGAGTTTGTTATATAACCTGAGCTTGGGATAGCTAATTTCTTATCCAAACCTGTGGTTATGATAGTCGAGAAATTGTGACTCATGACTACATTTCGATTCGTTTTATATCTACTTGTGGGATTTCGTAACCGGTAAATAGCAGCCACTGTTTTTCTGCTATATATACAAGCCCGCGACTTCGGCTAAAGCTACGTTCTGGAACTCGGATAATATCTTTATGCGCTTTACTGGCAAAGTCAAAATAACTAATGCGGAAGTCTCCACGACGAACATACAAATAGTAAAGTCCCGCATCGGACACTGACCAGCTTGCACTCGAAGCCAAGTGTGCATTTTCAAATAACAGCGTATCGACCCCAGTTGCCAAATCGATACGCCACATTTCTTGTGTCTCGCTTTTATATACGTACAACATCCCTTCATGTTCAAGTGCGGTGGTGCCAGTAGTTAACTTCACTGGAGCGGTTTTTGAATCAAGAAAAATGCGAAATACATTATTGTCATCAGAAATATAAATTGAGCTACCGTCTTGAGACCAACTGGGTTTACCGTGATACTTTAGCCCAGTTTTTAGTTGCGTTACTTGTTTAGTGGCCATATCCAAAAGTTGAAGTTGGCTTCCTTGATGTGACTTTGTGGTAAAAATCACTTTAGTGCCATCAGGTGACCATGCTGGGTGCATTGCTTGTAACCCAAGCTCTGTCAGTTGTATTCGCTGGTCACCTTCCAAATTAGACACCCAAACTTCATCAAACCCTGATTGGTTAGACACAAAGAGTAAACGCTCCGACACAGGTGAATAACTGGGATAACGGAAGCTAGTTTGTGATTGTAGTAATGGAAAGGGTGAACTGGTGACCTGCGCGTTTAGGTCAAGTTTCATAATAGAAGTATTAATGTTCCAGTCATGAAAATATAAACGCCCTGATTGACTAAAGCTTGGGTAACTTAACCCATCAAACGGCAATGTCCCCAATACTTTACCTTCAAGTGAAAGTTTATACGCGCGACGTGCGCCATGTTCAATCATTGATACAACCAAATAATCATCATTGGGATGCCAACTCACGCCTCGCAGGTCATCATGTCCGCTTAATATTTTAACTTCCTTCCCGGTATCCAGATTTTTCAAATAAAGATTTTCAAGTCCGTTCGGCAAGTTGCGACTAATCGCGATTTGCTTGGCATCGGGAGAAAGCGCAATACTTTCAAGCCCACTCCCGTCACAATCTAGCTCACAGCCTAACTCTGTCGCTGTTTTATCGTTTAAATTTAGCAAGGTTACTTTTGGAGAATCCGTAGGGCCTTGCTTTGCGATAAATCCAAGGAGGTTTTTTTCAGCTGAATAGCTTAAGGTAGTGGTCGTATCTGCAATACAGCTAGCTATATCTGATTGTGTTTTGGTCACTATATCCAGTGACTTAATCGTACATGCTTCTGAGCGCTTCTCTATATAAAAGAGCGTGCGATTGTCTCGCCCCCACACAGATACCGAGACATTTCCAGGGCCATCGACTAATACTTCAAGAGGTTCATCCGGACGTTTTAGATTTTTTAAATATAGTCCTGCATGACTGCCAAACTTTCGCCAAGCAAACGCTAGATGCTGCTCATTCGGGGAGACACTAGGAAAAAGCTCACGTCCAGGATAATCCGTCACGCCTTCGAGTTGATGACTTGACTGTTCAACAAAGAAATATATAAAAACACTCAGTAGAATGAATAATGTAGCGACTCCCCCTGCCACTTTGAGCTTAAAAGGCAAATTTTGCTCGCCAGGCTTACTGGGAGTAGCCTGGATATCGACGAAGGTTGGCTGTGCTTTTAGTCTATATCCAGACTTTCTTATGGTTTCGATCACCTCAAAATCAGCGGTGCTGCTTTCTTCCTCGTTACTTGCAAGTAGGGTTTTAAAAGTTTTGCGAAGATGCCAAATTGCATTAGTTAGCGCTTTCTCTCCAACAAATAGGTTCCCCCCCCAAACCTGCTCAATGATTTCTTCTCGAGTAACCACGCTTGGGTAAGCAAGCGCCAATACTGTCAACACTTCGATAAATTTAGGTTGGACACAACACTCCTGCCCGGCACTGGACAAAATATGCCCAACCGGATCAATATTGACATCTAATAACTGATAAGTCGCACTGTGCTGCATTTTTATAACCATGAGTAAATACGTTGTAAATCATACCTAAATTAGCGACCAAAAGACAAAAGTAACGCGACAAACATCATGGCAACAATGCAACACCTCAAGAAATAAGACTTAACAAATTGAATTATATGCTTATTTTATAATAGATATTAAATAGAGTTAAAAACGTCAAAGAATAGATGTCCAATTCGTTGCATGAATCATAGTGACGGTCACAATGGCTAAAATGAGGTGCAGTGCTTTTTTGCTTAATCAAAACAATGAGGTATGTACTTCTTTCAACAAGCCCTAACTATCTAATAAATAAACAACAATCAGAAATTAAAAGAGGGACTCCCGTGTCACCTAACAATAATATTAAATTACTCGCCCTGTCTATTGCGCTCGCATGTAGCAATACAGCAACTGCAGAAGAGCAACAAATCGACCGCCAACAAGTTGAACAAAGTAGTTCGGTAGTTAAAACGCAAGGTGAAGATAAAGCACTAGAAAAAATCGTCATCACCGGTTCTCGCATCAAGCGTGATAGCTTTTCGGTACCTACTCCTATCGCCACTATGGGAGCTGAGTCTCTCAATGATGCAGGCTTCGGTTCGCTTTCAGATATTCTTTTTGAAGAAATGCCTCAAGTAAGTGAAGGTACAGGAAATGGTAACTCGCAAAGCAGCGTGCAAAATACAGGGCTTTCAACTATCGACTTACGTGAGCTAGGTGTTAGTCGGACATTAACGTTAATTGATGGCCGAAGAGTGGTATCAAACAGCTATTCAGGCAACTATGTGAGCCTATCAACCATCCCTAAAGGTATGGTTGAGCGAGTTGAAATCATTACCGGTGGTGCATCGGCAGCTTATGGCTCTGATGCAGTTGCAGGTGTTGTGAATATTATTACTCAGCAAGATCAAGAAGGGGCTACATTTAGTGCTCGAGGTGGTGAAAGTACCGAAGGCGGCGCTCGTGAATATACGGTAAATGCTGATTACGGTACGACTTACGATAATGGTAAAGGCTACTTATTTGTCAGTGCTACTTACGACGAAGAAAAGGGACTAAGCTACTGGGATAGAAAGCGTGCTCAGCAGCAAGATAGCTGGGACTACGATACCGACCGTATGTGCAACGTGATGCTCACTGCCAACTACGACCCAGATACAAAAAGTGCCTATCACTGCATGAGAGATATTGATAAATCACAGTGGACAAGTTTAAGCGACTCAATTCCCGGTGGTGTATTTGATGAATCAAGCAGTGCCAAACCTAACTCCGGCTTTTGGTACGACGGCACCACCTTACGTGACGATTGGCAAGAAGAACTTCACGGTATCGATTTCAACCAATTTACAATGTTAAAGGTGCCTGACAAAGACCTCTCAGCGGCAGTAAAAACAGAGTATGAGTTTGACTCAGGTACAGAAGCTTACTTTCAATTGCAGTACAGCCGCAACACCTCTCGCAATGTAAAGTCGCCTGAAAGCGAAGACGAGTGCGACGCAATTGTGACCTATGACCCAAACAGTAATCAATTTGGCTCAGACTGTATGGGCCGTATTCCTTATGATAATCCATATATGCCAGAAGCAATTCGAGATAAGGCAAGCTCAAAAGGCGTGACCTGGGATCGACTATTCACAGAGGTCGGTAACATAGTGAATAGTAATGAAAGAACAACAATCAGAACATGGGGTGGTCTACGCGGTTATATTTGGGATGACTGGGAGTGGGATGTTTCTGTTGGCTACGGCAAATTTAAGCAAGAACAAACCCGCAGTAACGAAATTTACGTTGCTCGAGTTAAACAAGCGCTAAATGCTGAGCGCCTTGCTGATGGTACGATTCAGTGTAAAGATGAGCAAGCACGTAACCAAGGCTGTGTACCAATTAATTTATTCGGTGAAGGCTCAATCACGCCTGAGGCGGCAGACTATATTCGCGCCAATCCTTCCATTACAACGGATATTGATCAGGTAACGGTATCTGGATTTGTTACTGGTGATTTATTTGAACTCCCAGCAGGCGCCGTTGCTTCAGCTTTTGGTTTTGAATACAGAAAAGATACACAGAGCGTATCGACCAACGTGCCAAATGGTGGCGTAACGTTTAACTATGTGCCCACATTTGAAGGAGATGTAAGTGTTCGTGAAATCTTCGGTGAATTATCGTTACCGCTATTAAAAGACGCACCAATGGCAAAATCGCTTAGCGCCGAGGTCTCTGCTCGTATCGCAGATTACAGCTGGGCAAATACGGGATTAATCCAAAGTTACAAGGCTGGCTTTATTTATGAGCCAATCGAAGGTTATTCCATTCGTGCAAACTGGGCTCGAGCCATGAGAGCACCGACAATCACCGAACTTATGTCACCACCTCGTGGCGACTATAATAGCTTTGATGATATCTGTGATGGTGTGACCGCGACGTCAACAGGTGCAGGCCACGACAATTGCCGTAAAGAGGCGGGAATACAAGCCGCTATCGCCGCTGAAGGTACTTTTGAAGACGAAAATAACGGCTACTCACCCAACTCAGGAAATAGCGAGCTGTTTGAGGAAACCGCAGATACCATCACCATTGGTTTATCTTTAGCGCCTTCCTTTGCGCCGGATTTTAGAATTGCGCTAGATTACTACGATATTCAAATTGATGATGCGGTAAGCTCACTTGCTAACGAAGACATCATTAAGTTCTGTTACGCTTCGTCTATGGAATTCGGCGACAATAACGAGTTTTGTCGTGATATTAAACGCGATGAAGAAGGGCAGATTTATGAAGTCAATCAACGTGTCATCAACACGGATGAGATCCGCACTAAAGGTTACGATATCGCACTAGAATATGTGTATGACGCTAGCGATTACGGTAGCTTTAAGGTGAAAGCCGATTGGACACACGTGATCGAATACTCAATCACCAGTACGGGTCCTGATGGACAATACGAAGACCTTTATGAAGGCTACCTCAACACCGATATCTTTGAAGACAAAGGCGCTATTTCACTGACTTGGTATAAGAATGATTGGCGTGTACGCTGGAGCACAAAATATAAAGGTGCAGTGGAAGCCAGCCGTTCGAGATATGAAGACTGGCAAGCTGCAATCGCCAAAAATAACGAACGCTGTACAGCTGGTGAGACAAGCTGTATCGCAGATCCAGAGCCGCTCTGGCAAGGTGCGCTGCCATCAGTTACAACTCATAGTTTAACGGTAAACTACAGCATGGAGCTAGGCGATAACCGCACTCTCTCTGTTTATGGTGGTGTGAATAACCTATTTGATGAAAAAGGTCCGTTTATCGTTGGCGGCTCAGGTAACTTTGATAGTGCCTATGGCTCAGGTGTAGGACGTTTTGCGTTTATTGGAGCAAAATACCAGTTTTAGACTTCTGCATTGACTTGAGGGGCTACCACTGAGTAGCCCCTTATCTTTACAAACCAAAAAGTGTATCGCGTAACTTATCTGAGATTTTATCAATCTCTGTATTGCATTGATTGTAGCCTTGGCAATTAATAATTGCGCTCATAACCATGTTTTCTGACGGCAGATACCAATTTAACGTCGCGTACCCAATCTCAGCACCGTTATGATGATAAACCGGTTTATTTCCGACGTGCTCGCTAAAGATACCCATGCTGTATTGCTGTCCGATGACATCAGTATCCACCCATACAGATTCGCCTAGCAATTGCTCACGCACCTTAGCGGGAATATCTGGGCTCGTTATCATGATTTTAAATAAGTCACCAAGGTCCTTAGCCGTCGATACAATCGGTGCATCAGCCACACCAATATTGGCATAGTAAGGTTGCGTATTAATTTCATTGCCCTCATCATCAACAAAGTACCCTGATGCAATTTCACCAAACGCCTTTTCGATTCCTCCATAACTCATACTACTTAAGCCAAATGGTTCAAAGATATACTCACGCATCGCCTTTGAGTGATGCTCCCCCAAAACTTTATCCATAATTAGGCCCGCCAATAAATACCCGGTATTAGAATATTTCCACGCAGCTCCGGGTTTGAAATTGGCTTCTTGATTGAGGGCAAACTGCAGTGCAAAGCTATCCGTTTTTATTAAGTCTGGCTGTTGTAATACTGCAGCAAAAAATTCACCGTTAGCATCATTGAGATAATCATATAATCCAGCCGTATGATTGAGTAACTGCCGAACATACATTTCGTCACTGTTTTCTATCTGTTGTAAAAGTTCGTCAGACAAATAATCACTTATCGGTGCATCTAGATCTAATAACTGTTGTTCATGCAACATCGCCATTAAGAGCGCTGTTACTTTTTTCCCCGCACTGCCATTTGGGATCCTAGCGTCCGTGGTCATGGGTATCGTGTTTTCTTTATCTGCTAACCCTGCAGCACCATAAAATTGAAGCGTAGGCGAGTCAATATAGAGCACAATACCTGGAATACCGACTGCAACACTTTGTTCGAGCATCGCTTGAAAATCAACTTCGGCTACGGGAGGAGAGACAGGGCTCGGTTTAGGGTTAGACGTCGATGGGCCATCATTACAACCAAATAACGACAGACCACCACACAATAATGTGACCAGTTTTAGTGTTCTCATGAGAAATACCTCGTTTCGTTTAAGTGATAAAACAATAACTAAGGTATGTATGCCATGCTGTCTCTGACTTTTTCTAAATGTATCAAACAGTAACGACTTCCTTTATTTTCATGCATAATGTCAGACCATTAATTATGGAAGGCCAGAACAAGCTGGATACAATTCGATACAACTTGCAGAAAGTCGATACAGCTATACTCGCTTACACTCACTACAGTAACTAGCAAATTAATAACTAATAGAAATTGCTATGAAAACACATTTATTGATTGCAGCCGTGCTTATGGCCGCAAATGCAGCGCAGGCCAAAAGCACTGACGCAAAAAAAGAAGGTCACGGCTATTTGGCCATTGGTTACGGGATAAATTACAACAGCGATATTTACAATAATGCCGAGACCTCGCTTTCGCCCACTGTACATGGCGCCTACTATTTTAGTAATGGTCTATTTGTCGAGTTTCCAGGCCGCGCTGAGAAGTTTGACCCAGCACTTGCACTCGGTTATCAGTTTTATGAAACAGAAAATTGGGAATTTGATGCCCTACTCTCAACCGCTCATGGGCGAATAAATTACCGTTTTGGCGGGACTCGCTATGAGCTAAACACTTCGTCTTATCTTGGGGTAAGAGCGACAGGGGATGTATTTGGCTTACAAATTAGAGCTATTGTTGCACCAAAAGTGATTAACTCAGATTATTCAGATGGTCGCTACGCTTCATTATGGATCTCTAAACCCTGGCAATACAAAAACTGGCACTTTTATACCGCAGTCGGTGCACAATACCGAAACTCGGCCATGTTAGATTATTACTACGGTGGCGCACCATTTAAAGGTTACGATGCCAAAGGCGGGGCTAATCTTGGGGTAAAGCTCGGGTTTTCACGCGCTTTAACAGAAAATTGGATAGTCGATGGCCACGTCAGCTACACCAAATATGCATCAGGTATTATGGATAGTCCTATCACCAAAGCAATTGTCAGTTTTAACGATAGAATTGAGCATGGTGAAAGCATTGGCTTGTCACTTAGCTACGTTTTTTGAGGAGCTAAATATGAAAAAACGACTATTTGGCTTAGCCCTACTCGCAATGCAAACTCAAGCGAAAGAAGAAATTAACGTCCCCGTATGGACCGTAAAACCAGGGCAATGTGTTGCGCTCGAACAAGGTCAGCAATGTTTTATCGACCTCTCAGTGACCTGGCAAACCTCTGTGGCCGGTAACTTTTGTCTCCATGCCGATGAAAAAGAGCTGGTTTGTTGGCAGCAGCAAAAAACCGCGAGTTGGCAAGGCGAGATTTTAGTTGAGAAAGATTTGCTTATTACCTTAGAAGATAACAAGGATATTCTCGCAAGCTATGCGCTGCAATATGCTTGGGTGTTTAAACAACAAAAAAGTAACGCCGTGCGTTGGCGACTTTTCTAGGAGTAGTTGTGGTAGCCGAGTTAGTCCTAATAGAAGACGATAAAGAATTGGCCCAGTGGCTGAGTGATTACCTCTCTACCAAGGGATTTTCAGTGGGGCTATATCATGATGGTCAAGACGGGCTGGAGCACGTTTTAGCCTCTCCTCCCGATTTGGTGATTTTAGACGGTATGCTGCCAAGTTTAGATGGCTTTGAAGTCTGCAAGCAACTTCGTCAGTCGCTAAGCATCCCAATATTAATGCTAACAGCAAGGGATGAGGAAATTGATGAAATTATCGGTTTAGAGATGGGTGCTGACGACTATCTCAAAAAGCCAGTAAGAGGCCGGTTATTAGAAACTCGCATAAAAGCGCTATTAAGGCGCCATCATCCTCAAGATACCGTTCCCAAACAAACACTTGAGTTTGGCGCTCTCTATATCAATAAAGAAGACAGAAGTGTTACTCTTGCTGGGCAGCCCGTTAACTTATCCAGCAATGAGTTTGATGCGCTTTGGGTACTTGCCAGTAAAGCCGGAAAAATTGTTACCCGAGATGAACTTACTAAAGCACTCAGAGGATTTGATTATGATGGGTTTGACCGCTCTATAGATTTGCGTGTTTCGCGACTGAGAAAGAAGCTAGGTGATGATGGCCAAAACCCATTTAAAATAAAGACGGTATGGGGTAAAGGATATCAGTTGGCGAAGGACGTGTGGTAATGTGGCGCTTCGTGTTTGCTTTGCTTACCATCTTAACGCTCGCAAGCGTTATCACAGGTCTGATATTTGACACGCTTATCGCCTCATCCTCAGAGAATAATGAAGCCCACTACGATCCACTTAGCACAACCGCACCAATTATTGCCGCAATGGCTAAAGACAACATACCTGAATCACAAATTATTGCGATCCCACTGCACCAAACACTAACCGCTCAACTTGTACCAAGAGCCGACTATCCACTCCCTGTGAGCTTAAGCCGCAAACTCTCTCAACAGCGATTTATTTATCTCGAAAGCGAATCCTCAGTAAGTGCTTGCATACTTATAAGCCAAGAAAATGTCTATATTTTAACAATGCAGAAGCAATTGCAGACTAAATATGGTCTGCTCATGACCTTGTTATTTTACGCTATCGTTATCGTTGTTGTCGTCGCCTTTTTAACCCCATTTATTGCTAGGCTGTTAAAGCTCAAAAATGCCGCACATCAGCTGGGTAAGGGCGAACTCAACGCCCGCGTGCAAGTCGGTACGGTATGGTACTTAAAGGATATTGAGCAAGCGTTTAATCAAATGGCACGACAAATAGCCGGGTTAATGACTGACATGAAGCTATTAAGCAGCGGACTTTCTCATGAATTACGTACGCCACTTGCAAGGGTAAGAATGGGGCTAGACACACTGGTTGAAACTCATGATGATGAGCTGCGGGCACAGTACGAAAATAGGATTAACCAAAACCTTGATGAAATGGAGCAAGTGATTGATGCTATTTTAGATTACGCAAGATTGCAGCACCGCCTTGACGACGTGGAACTTCAGCCTGTTGACTTGAATGCGATGGCTCGCCTGTTAGCCAATAACGCCCACCATCATGACTTAACACTAAAACTTTCGTCAAAACCTTGCTGGATAATCGGTGAAGGTCAGTACTTACGCATGTTAATCAATAACTTACTATCTAACGCGATAAAATATGCCAACGCTAAAATATCACTAGAAACCCGAGTCGATAATGACAAGGTTAAGCTTATTATTGAAGACGACGGGATAGGTATAAGTAACGAGGTTCGAGACAAAGTGTTACTACCATTTTATCGCGACGGTTCTCAATCACAATCAGGGTATGGTATTGGCTTGGCCTTTGTGCAACGTATAGTCACTCGTTTTGGCGGTACCATTGTAATTCAAAAAAGCCCCGCGCTGGGCGGGGCCAAAATCACTGTTTCGCTGATACAGACTCAGCAAAAGTAACGTTAACTCTGAAGCTGTGGTAAGCAGTGCTACAGTTCACCGCTTGGCAACGAAACAGTGTACAACAACCTAATATTCAAAGGGAGTTAGGTTAATGTGGTCCACTGTTGTCAGCAGGCGTTTGCCAATTACTCTGCCACACGTAGTTGCCATGGATATAAAGCAGTTTATCAGCCTGAATAAGCCCTCTATCTGCTTCGGTATACCCGAGTGCTTTGTCACTCGCTATGGGCGTTGCTACCTCGGCACGGCTACTCCCGCGATAAGTGAGTGTTGAGTCCACGCCGTGGATAATTTCAAATGCGGCGAGATCGTTTTGGCTATACCAGTTATAACTACTTTCATTCACTTGCTCTGTATTCCAGTAAACAATCGGCAAAGTGAACCGGGTTACTGAGGCATTGTCTTTTAGCATGGCCAAAGCGCGATAATCATATTCCAGCGGTGTAAATCCCCCTGTAAACGTATGATCTTTTAATAGCTTGGGTTCAGCAGGATTTGCAACATCAAACAAGCTCACTTTGGTGCCGGGCTGCACGTTTCCATCAGGATCTCCAAGGTGCTGACCTACCCCAAGAAGCAAACCGTCACCAACAGGGTGCAAATAAGAAGAGAAACCGGGGATCTCTAAACTTCCCGAGATTTTAGGCTGTGATGCGTCAGATAAATCCAGAACGTAGAGAGGGTCTATTTGTCTAAAGGTCACGATATAGGCGGTATCGTTAAAATATCTAACCGCATAAATGTCTTCATCCACAAGCCCCGTATCCGGATTAATTTTGCCAATAGGGGTTGGATTTTGGCTATTTGGTAGCGTCGCCACGGTGTTAAGTTCATTCCCTTGTGGTTTGAGCATATACAACTTATGACTATTACCGATATCTGTATCATACTGACTCGTTACTACGCGCAGAACGCCATCTTTTTCATCAAATCGAGTCGCAGCCATCGTATCGCTGACACGAGCAAGTTGACCTTCCACCTCACCAGTTGCTTGGTATGTCACCCCTTCATTCGTTAACAATAACTTATGTAATACTATGCCTGATGGCTCCCAGATTGATGTGTTGACATCGCCATCACTGCCATTAAAGGAGTAATTGTAAAGATACACAGCTGTTGCAGACATATAAAAGCCAAAGGTGCGCGTACTGACGCAAGTCGTTTTCACCTCATCAGGATTGCGAATGTCAACCTCAGTCACTGTTGTTAAGCCATTATATCCATCTTGCGCGGTAGCATCGGCAGGCAAATAACAGCCATCTGCGGCAACCAGTGGCGCTACACTTCCTTGCTTTAAATTTCTAAATTGAGGTAATAAATCGTTAATGTTAGTGTCCATTAAGCGATTGTAGCTTGCTACTTTGTCAGCGCTATTAAAACCACTGTAGCGTATAGTATGGTCGGCGATAACATAGAGTTTGTCACCGATTAATCTGCTGCCAACTAGTGAACCATCAATTTGAAAGCGTTTTTCGACCTCAGCCTGTGCGGGTAGGGATACGTTACTAAAAGCAAGCTCAATCACGCCTTGATAATTGACCTCAGGTTGCACCTCTTGCGATGACATATCATCAGCAAAATCATACTCATAGTCCATTAATACGCTGATGAGTTGATTGTTTTTAAGGTAAAGATTTTGGCTTGCAAACTCTGAATCTGATACCGCTAATTCATTAACTTGTGTAGGGACATCCGTAGCTTCTGTATCTAAGATCCTAACGAAGGTTTTGCTGTCAGTATCCGCATATGCAACGCTGGTCGAGCCACCGATGAATAAGTAACGGCCATCGAATTTAATCCGGTCGCTTTCTGATACCCCTTCAACCAGTTGATTGGTGCCTGAGTAAGGTGCACTATCTGTGGTTGCTGATGGATTTTCCAAATCATCGCCATTATTCAACCCACCGCTGGCAACGAAAATGCCGTTTTTAATAAACTGACTAAACTGTGCTGATGAAGCTGACTTCAACGGCGCAGAGCTATTATTAAGCGCGTTAAGTTCTGGTAATTTATCTTCATCATTGTCGTTACTACCACCACATGCGCAAAGGCTAGCGGCAAGCGGAAGACTGAGCCAAATTTTGCATCTCATGATATGTTTCCTTGTAAGTTAAGTGCCAACGTAAGCCTAAACTTTCACACTAAAATTTCTGTTATCTTCGCTACTTGTTTTGTTATTTAATGTTACCCTTTCTGGTAATTTGTATAGCGACTGGTAAATTACACTGGTAGTAATAATGCGCTTTGATTGACACCTCTAAAAAGCCAGTGCAAAGCCCAAATTCAGAACTGGAGTTCCAAGTTGAATAAGTTATTAATGGCCTTAACCTTGCTGATTACCACTCAGGTAAATGCCACGGCGGTGCCATGTGACGCCAATGACAGCGAATGTAC
Source organism: Pseudoalteromonas sp. BMB (assembly GCF_001709235.1). Taxonomy (NCBI): domain Bacteria; kingdom Pseudomonadati; phylum Pseudomonadota; class Gammaproteobacteria; order Alteromonadales; family Pseudoalteromonadaceae; genus Pseudoalteromonas; species Pseudoalteromonas sp. BMB. The sequence goes on along the minus strand of NZ_MBQA01000172.1, from coordinate 45,639 downwards.
GCCAGTCGATGAATGGCGATTTGGCATTGCGCTTGGCGGCGGCGTGATCTCCAACCCACTCCATGACGGTGAAAATATTCCCTTGGTTGTTGTGCCCTATATTAGTTATTACGGTGAACACCTCTTTCTTGATAATGGGACTTTGGGCTATACCTTTCACTACACTGATAAATTTGATCTTAGCTTGATCGGCACATTTAATACCGAGCAGGCCTATTTCGAGAAATTTCACCCAAGTAATATATTCGTGCAAAAAATGGGGTTTGATGCCAGCAATGAGCTGCCTGGCGGTGAATTTGCCGCAGAGCAAACCGCTATCTCCTTAGACGATATTGAGTCGAGAAAATGGGCCATAGATGGCGGCGTTTTAGCCCACTGGATAATGAGTGATAGCGTAAAAATCAGCGCATCATGGCTCACCGATATCACCAACACTTATCAAGGTTACAATGCTGATGTTGGAGTTAGCTATCGTTTTAGATTCGATAATTCACCTAACACTTATGTGTTTATTAAAGCGGGGCTAAAATGGAAAAGTCGACAACTGGTGGACTATTACTACGGCATAGACAAAGCGGATACACCGAATAGTGAGCTATGGTATAAAGGCAGCTCAAGCTTCCAACCCTATGTTAGCTTTGCCTACTCTTATCCCGTGAGTGAGTCTTGGACCTTTAAATTTAACGCCAAATATCAGCAACTTGATAGCACAATGACAGATAGCCCGATAGTCGAGGATAGCTATACCGCGACGGTTTTTGTCGGGGGAAAATATGAATTTTAGGTTGTACTTAATCATAATTATAATTTTCAGCGCACCAAGTAGAGCTTTAACCAAACCCAACAATGGCATTAATTTAGAAATAAAACCGATTACATGTATGGTGAAACAAGCAGGGCAACGCTGTGAAATGACGGCAAAAATTGCTTGGCAATCGCCCTCTAAAATGAACCTATGTTTATTTCAGGAAAAACAAAAATTACAATGCTGGGAGCAGGCCAAGGAGGCAAAATCAACACAAATTATCCAACTCTCAAAGTCCATGCTCTTTACCCTAAAAGATGCTAAAAATAACGTTGTTGCAAAACAAAATATTGAAGTACACACAAGCGTCAACCAACAATATAGACGCAAACTCAGAAGCGATTGGAGTGTGTTTTAATGGCCAAGGTATTACTTGTCGAAGATGATGTAAAACTAGCGGAGTTAACCGCAAAGTTCTTAATCCATAACGGCTTTGAAGTCGTTCAATTACACAATGGTATTAACGCCATTAAAGCGATTGAAGCAGAAAAACCCGACATTCTCATTTTAGATATTATGCTACCGGGACTTGATGGTTTTTCTATTTGCAAAGCTGCGCGCGGTGAGTTTAAAGGGCCGGTTTTATTTCTTACCGCCAAAGACAGCGACTTCGACCATGTAAAAGGGCTTGAGATCGGTGCTGATGATTACATTATCAAGCCTGTTGAGCCATATGTACTACTTGCCCGTTTGAATGCGCTATTAAGACGTACACAAAATGATGAAGTTCAGTCTGATTCCATTACCTTAGGCGAATTACAAATAGATAAATCGGACCGTAAGGTCTATTTGGCTGGAGATGAAGTTGAGCTCACAAGCTATGAATTTGATTTACTAAAGACATTGGCAGGCCATGCGGGCGAAACGCTGAGTCGAGACTATATCTATAAACATGTTGTTGGCCGCGAATATGACGGATTAGATAGAAGCGTTGACGTACGTATTAGCCGTTTGCGTAAAAAGCTTGGCGACAATCTAGAGCAACCCGCGAGGCTTATTACCGTGTGGGGTAAGGGCTACCTCTGCTCTAAGTCTGCTTGGGGCTAGTGTATTTGTGCTAAAACTATTACTCAGCCTCTATTTGGCTGTGTTTACCAGTATTGTCGTCATCAACCAAGTGAGCGAAGCTATTTGGTCTCATTGGGTGCACTCCGCGCCCGATGAGTTGCGACACGCAAAAGCGGTTGCCAACACACTGAAATCCACGATTTCCTCAGATCAGCTACCCCAAGAGTCAGAAACGCTCAAAATACTCAACATGGACGATGTCGCTTGGCTGCCTGAACAAGCCAGCACTTTAGTTCAAGGTGGTATTTTAACGAGTTTTGATGATGAAGGCCGCGCTTGGCTGACTTTCAAAGTACCCGATTCAACATTGCTGCTGCAATTAGGGCCATTAGCACCGGCGGCTTCTGCCGCCAATAAACAATGGATCATCAAGTTGCTTTCTTATGCCGTGCTCGCGTTTTTACTTATGCTGTGGATAAGACCCTTGTGGCTTGATTTATTGCAACTGAGATATATCACCGAAAATCTCACTCAAGGTCAACTGCCCAAAGCGACCCGACATTCCCGGTTTTCTGCCATTTCAAATTTAACCGAGCAGATCCGCGACTTAGCGTCTCAAGTTGCAAGGCTAATTGAAAACCAAAAACTACTCGTTAATGCGGTTTCTCATGACCTGCGCACCCCACTTGCTCGACTTAAGTTTGCTTTAGCTATGCTACCGGAGCAAAGCCGTGAGCAAGCAAGTGATATGGCGGACGATGTGGTCGAAATGGAGGCGATGATTGATGAAATGCTAGCTTACGCTCGGCTTGAATTTGAAGTAGAGAAACTTGAGATAACGCCAATTGACCTTTGTGAACTTGTCAGCGATCAGATAAGCAAACTCAATAAGCTTACCGATAAAAAAATAACGTTCAAGAAAATGAGTAATACAGTTATCATCTCTGGCAACCTACATTATCTTTCTCGGGCTTTGCAAAATATCGTACAAAACGCTGATAAATATGGTCGCTCAACCATAGCGATTAATATTGAGTGTGACAAAAGCAATGCCTATATCCATATTGAGGATGACGGTGATGGAATTCCTAAATCTCAGTGGGAGTCGGTTTTTATTCCCTTCTCACGCTTAGATGAAAGTCGCAGCAAAGATAACGGTGGTTATGGCCTAGGACTGGCTATCGTACGCAAAATCGCCACTTGGCATCGCGGCAGTTGCCATGTTGGGTTCTCCGAACTTGGCGGTGCTAAGTTTACTCTGACTTTGCCACTGGCAAACTAATTTGTCTAGGGATAGGTATAGCGGTGAATACCGCATAAAACAAAAATTTTACCTGTACCATTTTATTTGGGTAGAATTTTATACCAGTTGTATTTAAACATGACTTACAAGGAAAGTTTATGGCTTTATTAGAACAGAGATCTCTCCATCATATCGATCCGCGTCTAGCTGGCGTTGAGATGCAGTTAAAAGAGGCCTATTACAATTTAGATAAAACCACATCCAGCTTTGATAGCGATCTTGACAATAAATTGAAGCCGCTTAAACGCTATAAGTGCTGGGCAATTGGTATTGCAATCCCGTTACTATTTCTTGCGCCTTTTCTCTTAATCTCAATAATTCCTATCTACTTTTTGTTAAAACACTCTCTTAAGTCTTTCACTAAGGGAGTGTTAACTCGAGCTTATATGATGGCGCCAATTGCTTCAGCACTTAACTTAGAATATTCAGTCGGCGGTAATTTACTTATCTGCGAAGAAGCTATTAGTGCAGGTATATTAACCAAAGGAGGACGAGCTGTAGCTGAAGATGGATTTAACGGCGAAGTAAATGGCATTCATTTTTACTTTACCGAAGTGCATATACGCACGCTTCATCAGAATAATGACAGTAAACGTTTGTTTAATGGTGCAGTTATAAAACTGAGTATGCCTGAACCTGTAGATACCCCAATCGTGGTATTACAAGATGCGGGACTTTGGAACATGCTGATAAGTCGACGTCGATCTCTAAAAGAATTACAGCGAGTTAAATTTGAACAAGGAGACTTTGAAAAAGAGTATCAAGTCTATGCTAAAGATGAACAAACCTGCCGCGAAGTACTCACGCCAGAATATATGGCGAAATTGTCGCAAGTCAAAACGTTCTTTTCATCCGGTAACCTACCAAAAGGGTTAAAAATCCCCGAAGTAAAAGCCCAAATGTTTATAGAAGGTAGCGATATACTGATCACTCTTGATTATGGTGCCAATTTATTTAGCCCAAAAAAACTGCAAAATGAATATGATCCCAGCTGGGCTGAAGATATCGCAAAACAATTTTTACTGATTGAAAATCTAGCAAAAAGCCTGGTGCGCTAGCGGCAAGCTTGTTTTTTGTAGTTGAAAATACGATAACCCGACGATGAATACAGCGACACCCACCAAAAATTGAACGTGGATACAGCGGTGGTAATAACAACCGCTGTATCAATCTTAACAATCAAGGAACGGAACTATTTAGTGATTTAGTTATTGTTTTACATTAGTTTACACGTGGCTTTACGCCATAGCTGATACAGTGTTCGCTGTTCAAAATAATAATGTAAAGCGCTAACCCCCTGCGACTGTGAGCAGGTTTATCAAGTGCCTAAGGAGAACAGGATGAATTTTATAAAGCCCGCCACCTCTTTGCTTTTTGCAGTCATCATGCTCACCAATGATGTCCATGCTAATGAAGCCTTTCCTAGGCTAAAAGGACCTTGGCTTGGTCAGACACTACCAGGGTCAACCGCACAGCTCTTTGCTCCTAATATCATCTCCATTAATGGTCGTTATGAATTCGGCGTGTCGTTCTCTCCAGACCTTACAGAAGTGTATTTTACCGCCTTTAAAGAGCAAGAAAATGTAGACTCAAGCCCACAAATCATGTATTCAAAGGTAGAAAATGGACAGTGGACTCAACCTCAAACCGCAGATTTCACCCGTGGAAGAATGAGTTATGAACTGGTTCCCCACGTTAGCTTAAACGACAACCGGATTTACTTTACTGCGCGTTCAGATGACCCCAAGGAGTCTGGAATTTGGTACGTTACCCGTAGCAAAAATGGCTGGAGTGAAGCCAAAAGATTCGATTCGGCAATAAATACGGGTAAGTTTTCAGACTTCAACCAAAGCGCAAATGGCGAACCTGTTTTCTCCAATATGTCAGAACGCAAAATGTATACCGCTGAAAATAAAAACGGCGCGTTTACGACTCCCAAAGCCATTGACATTGACTTTGGATTTCATGGCTTTATTTCTCCCGCTAACGATTACCTCTTAGTTAATGCCCCACATATAGGTGATGAAAATAGAAAGGATAACGACCTATATGTCTATTTTAAGGAGCAGGATGGCACTTGGTCTAGCCCTATAAATTTAGGTGAAGGGGTCAATACCTCTTATTCAGAAACCGTCCCAAGAATTACACCCGATGGTAAATACCTGTTTTTTGGCAGATATAATGAACCCGGTGATGTATCAAACATTTATTGGGTAAGCACTGAGGTCATTGCCCGGCTAAAAGAAACTTATTTTGCCGGAAAGTCGACTAAGCAGATTTAACAGCGTATTCGATATGGCAGCTCAACTTTGAGCTGCCAGTTACCTATTTTTACTTGCTGATGGCTAATTTACACTGAGCCGAACTATTTCTCTCGCCCAGCAAACTCTACCTCAACCATCTCGATAGCGCCGCGTTTTTGCATGGTAATAAATAAGCGTTTCCCCTCCTCGCCACCAAAAGCCACATTGGTCGGGTGCTTGCCTTTCAGTTTAATTTCTTTAATTAGCTTGCCCTGAGGTGAAACCACAGCGACCACACCAGCGCCATAACGGGCGATATAAAGATTGCCTTGGTTGTCCGTGCGCATACCATCTAAGCCAAAATCGGTAAACGAGATAAATAATTGTTTGTTACTAATATTGCCTTGTTCGTCTAACTCATAGCGCCATACTTTACGCTGCACGCTTTCATTCACATAAAGTGTTTTATTGTCAGGGCTAACTTCAATGCCATTGGTGGTGCCCATATCCGCTTCTAATAGGGTTACTGCTCCGTTTGTATTTATACGCCAAAGTTTACCGCTACTGGCTTGCCAATTAGGATCGCTGGCGAAAAGAATTCCGTTGTCCATGGTCGCAAGGTCATTAGGTTGATCCATGCGATTATCGTGAGCAAATACCGTCACGGATCGTGACAAATCACCACCTTGAGCAAGTGCTGCTTTGGTGACTTTGAGCACGTTATGATTGACGTAATCGGCTATATACATATTCCCTTGTTTATCAAAGCGAATACCGTTACCAATAGAGCCATTTTTTAACGTCAGCAGGGTTTCGGCTTTGCCTTGTGCTGTCACTTTACCAATAGTGCCTTGCTGTTGATGGTTAACCGCATACAACACGCCTGCGTCGTCCACTGCGGGTCCCTCAATACCTTGCGTGAAAACACCATCCGTTATCCAATCTTGTGTATCTACAACCGTGTTGGCAGCTACATAACCACTGCTCTGTAGCAAAAATAAACTGAATATGACTTTTCTCATGACTTTCCTATTTACAATGAAGGTAAAGCGCTCGAACTGGATATATTCCAGTTATGACCACTTCATCCGTTAAATTTTGCAGCGCTAGCAGATGGCTATCTAGGTGCGGAGCCTGTAAAGCCCCTTTACAAACCTTAAGCACTTGCTGACTCCATTCAATAAACTGCGTCACCTTTAACGCCGTTGAGTGTGCTTCTGTAAGTTTGGGACTTTGCTGTAACAGTGTTAACGCCTCAAGCCCCGCTTGCCAACGTTGCAATATCGCGCCAATGTGCGCTAACGCAGTGTTATCACCAGCGATATAGCTTGCGACTCGCTCCTCAAGTAGCCTCACCTGACGGCTTTCAACCGCAACATAGTCGACAAATTTATCAAGTGCTGCAAACTGGTGATACTCGTCGTTTAAGAACTTAATATGGTGACGCGTGTAATAGTGACTTGGCTCTACAAGCTCTGCAAGATGAGTGAGTAATGCAAGCGTAGCCTTGCGCTTTGGCTCATCCAAGGTTGTGCTGATAAGCCTATTAAAACCCGCTTGTTGCTGCGTTTTATGACCTAAGCCAATGACGTTATGTGCAACATCGCTTATATGATCCAATCGCGCGTACATCTGCTTGCTATCCGTAAGCGTTTTAGCAGACCATAAACGCTCGGCAATCACAAAAAGTCGCGGCCATATTCTGACATCAAGATTATGTTCGCTGACCATTTCGCTCCAAATGGTCGCCTCGCCACCTAAAATACGAGCACCATTTTCTTGGCTTAACGGTGTTGAAACCTTGACTGGTTGTGGTTTTTCAAGCGCCTCAAGTGTGAGCGGATAACGGCTATTACCAATCATTACCGTGCCTTGTTGCTGCGCTGTATTAAACTCAAACTGTAACGGTCCCATCCAACTATCCATGGTAGCGATAAATTGCTGAGTCTTGCTAGTAATTGGCTTATCTGTTTGTGCTAGCTGATGGCGGTTGTTATTAAGCTTTATAAGCACTTGTTCGCCCAACACCACAAGCTCGCCGTTGACTGCGCTGCCTTTTAGGCGTGGGATCGTAAAGGCTAAGCTTAATACTCGCGGTTGAGTGAGATCCACTGTCGGTAGCACCGGATGTGGGTCGTTACGGTAATGAAATGATGAATACTGCGGCTGATCAATATAAAACCCGGTTGATAAAATACCTTGATAACCTGCTTCTGCAATTGCAGTTAATGAATCATGACCACGCCAAGACTGCACGACAGTATCCGTAGGCAACGCCGGATGAAAAATTTCATCCCATCCCATCATCACACGTTGGTGCTTAGCAATAAGCTTTTGTACGCGAATATTAAAGTAATTTTGCAGGTCGTGACCGTCTTTCAACGCATGTTTTGCCATTAACTCCTGTATTTCAGGGCTTTCCAACCAATGCTCAGGTTCTACCTCGTCACCCCCAATATGCAGGTAGCCGTCTGGAAATAGACTCGTCATCTCAGCCAGTAAATCGTCGATAAAGGCGTACACATCAGGACTTGCGATATTGAGCAGTGGCTTAAATACTCCCCAATGACGCTCCATCTCATAAGGTTGCGCTTTAGTCATCAGCTCTGGGTAAGCGACGGCAATCGCGCTTGCATGCCCCGGCATACCAAATTCAGGCACCACGCGGATCCCTAAAAGGCTTGCATACTCAATCACTTCTTTCACTTCTGATTGACGATAATACAATCCGTCTGAGGCCAGTTGAGTCAGCTTAGGAAACACCTTACTTTCCATTCGCCAGCCTTGGTCATCAGTTAAGTGCCAATGCAAAACGTTTAGCTTTGCCGCAGCCATACCATCGAGTTGGCGCTTTATTGTCGCAATTGGCATAAAGTGGCGAACACTATCAATAAGTAGCCCACGCCAAGGGAAGCGGGGACTATCGCTGATCGTTGTATAGGGGAGTATGAATTGACTCGATGTATTACTCTGGGCCAATTGTAATAGGCTAGCAAGACCGTGCTGCGCGCCGAAAACGGAGGTTGCGCTAAGCACTATTCCACCCTTTTCAATATGAAGCTGGTAGTCTTCTGGCATATTCAGCTGAGGAAACTGTAACTCGGTTTCGATATTTTCTACGCGAATGGTTAAGTCCGCTTTGCCACGCTTTACTACCCGTATCGGAATAGGTTTTCCAGTAATGCGCTCAATGTATTGCTGCATTCTGGCGAGCAAAAATGCCTGCCTCTGCGCACTAAAGCCGTGTATCGCAACCTTGATTTCGTTATCAAATACTAGCGAGCCTTCGGTCATACTCACTTGTTGCGGCATGGGCATAAGCGACAGTGGTGTTGCCTTTGCAGTTAAAATCGGCAACAACACGGTGAATAAAAAAACACTAAAATACATTCTCATCATTACACTATTCCTGAGTAACAAGCTTTGGCAGAAAGTCGGCAGATATCAGCGCGCCGTGATGCTGGATCACCTCGGCGGCAACTTGGTGTGCAAAGCACGCAGCCGTTTGCAAATCGCGACCTTTCAGCCAATGCGCTAGAAACCCCGCCGCAAACGCATCGCCCGCACCACAGGTATCTAAGATAAGCTGCGGCGCTATGTTTTGCGCCGCGATATAAATAGGTGAAGAATTATTAGGTGGCGCGATCACGCATGGCTGAGCACCTTGGCGAATAACTAAGAGTTGTGAGCTTTGCTTTTGATGCTCTGCGATTATTTCGTCCACATTTGCGGTGCCATACACTCCATATTCGTCCTCGTCGGTTAAAAATGCGATGTCTGCCAGCGCCATTACAGCCTGATAACTCAATTTTGGGTTATCACTACGCCAAAGGGTTTGGCGATAGTTGTTATCAAAAAAGATGAGCCCACCTCGGTTTTTAAACGCGGCTAACGCCTCAAATAAGTGCTTTCTCTGTGACTCATCTAGGATAGCAAGGCTTATTCCAGAGAGATAAATTGCATCAATATCCTTGTTGTGAAGCGCCTGAGTTAAGGTCTCATCACGCTTAAAATACTGCCTTACGGGGCTGTGTTCACGGGCAAAGGTAAAGCGTCGTTCCCCTTTCTCATCGAGCGTAATCCAGTACTCGCCAACCGCGCTATGTGGTTCAAGCACAATATAGTCTTGTCTGATGTTGGTGTTTGACAACATATCAAGCAAGTTTGTACTGGCCTTGTCCGTACCAATGGCGCTGGCAAAACTGACTGCGATGTGGTTATCGTGGCTTTGCTTGAGTAACTGAGCCAAATACCAAGCCGTGTTAAAGGAATCACCGCCAAACGAGCTAGTCCCGTCTGCTCTATGCTCCACCATACATTCACCAAAGCACAGCAACTGTTTTATTGCGCTTTTCATGATGCCACTTCCGTTTTTTCGGGCGATGCGGTAACACTGGGTTTTGTCACCACACTCGTCAATACACCAAACATCAAAGCACTGAGCAGCGCAGGAATAATCGGGTTACCAAAATAAGCCAGCCAACCGTCGTTCATACCAACGAGCAGGGCAGCCACTGAACCTGCCATCAAGGTGACTAAACTGCCTTGCCAAGTATAACCTTGCCAAAAGCGCCCCAATAACCCCATCACACAAAGCCCCGCTAATACAACGGAAATCATTTTGGTGATATAGCTAATAATGTCGCTCGACAACACCGCCATAAATAATGCCAGCGATACGGTAGTCAGCATGGCAATACGAGAGACCAAAAGCGGATTGTGTGGCGCAATATTTCCCTTACACCAAGTCAGATAAATATCAGCAACCAACACACTGACTCCAGCAATGGCGTCGGAGCTGGCACTAGAAAGCGTTGCAGAAATACCCGCCAATAAAATAAAGCCGCCAATCAATACCGGCATCGCCGTTAACGCCAAATAGGGGAAAGCAAATGAAGGGTTGTCTAAACTCGAGTTAACTGCATAAGCACCAATACCAATCACCGCAGGAATACATGAAAACCCTAAATAAAGTAATCCCGAGATAATAAACGACATACGAATACTGCTTATGCTTTTGGCGGAATAGATCCGCTGCCTAAACGATGGGGTTGCCAATACGCCCACCAGCACCGCCAGCGCCATTGAAATAGCAGGCAACAAACCAATATTTTGATATGAAAAGAGCCCAGCTCCCGCTGCAACCGAAGCACTGGTTAGCGTTTGCCAACCACCGACCACCTCGACTACAAAGTAGGTCATCAACAAAAAGCCCGAAAACAAAATAACGGCCTGAATAGCATCCGTCCAGACTACCGCCGAATATCCACCTAAGGTCACATATACCGCAAGTCCCAGTCCAATAATCAGTTTTGCACTGTTCTCATCTAGCCCAGTAAGCCAGGCTAAATACATGCCCCCGCCAATCAAATGTGCGCCAAGCCAGCCGACACTTGCCGCGTAAATCAATATTGCTAAGAGCTTTTTAACGACTTGATGATTGCCTACATAGCTTGCTAACTCTTCACTCATTGTCGCGAAGCGCTCAGCCCTAACCGGCGCAAACAACCAAGCCAGCAATAAAATACCCAGCGCGCCGCCAATGCCATAAAGCGTGCCCGCCCAACCGTGTTGATAGGCAAAGCCGACCGCTCCCATCGACGAGCCGGTGCCGACCATAGTGGCAACGGTGGTGCCTAGCGTCAGCATCAGCGGTACTTTTCGCCCAGCTAATAAATAGTCGCAATTTGACCGTTGCCACCGAGATGCCAGCCAACTCACCAATATCATGGCAGACAAATACAACAGAAAAATAAGCAAATACACTTGCTGACTATCCGTCATGCTTCTCCTCCTGTGAACATTGTTGTTCGTATAACGTCTATTCGCCTTTGTAACAGGTGACATCAACCTCAACTTTACAATCCACGACTAAGTCGGCCACCATGCAAATTCGCGCAGGAGGATGCGCTGAAAAATACTCTGCAAAAACCTTATTAAAGGACTGAAAATATCTTGCGTCAGTTAATACCACAGAAACATGCGTAACATGCTCAAGGCCATAACCTGCCTCGGTCATAATCGCGATACAGTTTTCTATGGCCAGACGCGACTGCTCAACAATGCCACCCTCAACCACTTCACCATCTCGCATTGGCGTTTGCCCCGAGACTTTTAACCAACCGCCAGCTTCAACCGCTCGTGCAAAGGGTAAGTGTTGTCCACCAGTACCCGTACCACCCTCAGCACCTATTCTTCTTATTGTCATGTTAACCTCTTGATGATTTTTGATTTTTATTAGTTTTGACGCGTTAAAAATCGTCCTGCTCGGCCGAAATCGACAATGGTGTCTGCATTCGCGCCCTCAACATAGCTGAGCTTGCCATTCACCCAAACCTTCACAATGCCTGAGGCAAGTTGTTTTGGATTACTGTAACTTGCTTGGTCTAGAACCCGATTGGGGTCGAATAACACCAGATCGGCAAAGTAACCAATTTGAATATTGCCGCGTTGCCGCAGCTTAAAGCGCGCTGCTGGCAACGCTGTCATTTTATAGATAGCCAATGCCAACGGCAGCGATTGTTGTTCTCTACAATAATGTCCAAGCACCCGCGGAAATGTCCCCCACAGTCTCGGATGCGGATGCGGATCGCACGGCAAACCATCGGATCCCACCATACTGTGTTCATAACTTAAAAACCGCTGCACATCATCTTCCAGCATACAGTGATACACAGCACCCGCTGGCTGCAAACGCTTTGCCGCTTCACGCTGAGACACTTGCCATTGCGTAGCAATGTCTGCCAAGCTTTGCTGTGCAAGTTCTGGATGAGGCTCCGACCAAGTAATAAAAATGTCCGTCTCCTCCGTTACTTGGTTAAGATCTAAGGTGCTTGAACTCGCGGCGTAAGGGTAGCAATCGCAGCTCACTAGATGTGTTTGCCTATGCTGTTCAAAATGCGCTAATACCTCAGGTGCCCTGCCCCAATTCTCTCTACCTGCACATTTTATATGTGAAATAACCAGCGGCAGTTTGGCATGCTCTGCCGTTGCAAAGGCCTCGTCCATGGCTCGGATGACTCCTTGAAATTCTGTGCGTAAATGCGTGGTATAGATACCATCAAATGGTGTAACAACCTCGGCCAACGCATTCACTTCAGCTTGACTTGCCCCCTTCGCATTGTAATAAGCAAGGCCAGTACTAAACCCTATCGCCCCCTGCACCATCGCTTGGTGCAGTAAGGTTTTCATCTGTTCAAGCTCTTGCGCATTGGCGGCTTGAGATAAATCCGTCATGACCTGCGCTCTGAGCGTTGTATGACCAACTAACATGGCTAAATTGACACTCGGAGCGGCCTTATTAAAGGCATGTTGATAATCCTGTAGTTCACAATAGGCGAATTCTGATTGCTCCCCGAGTAAGTTAATGGGGTCGAGCGGCGCTTGATTTGTACAGTAAGGCACTACACTAATGCCACAATTACCGGCAATGACGGTGGTGACACCTTGGCTCACTTTGCTCAGCATATGTGGGCCTCGCAGCACTTCAAGGTCATCATGGGTATGTACGTCAATAAAACCCGGCGCGAGCACTAATCCCGTGGCATCGATGCATTGCTGTGCTTGCAAATGGTTGCAGTTGCCAAGCGCAACAATTTTGTCTTTGCTAATCGCGACATCCACCACTTGTGCTTCAGAGCCTGGTTCAAAATACACCGTCGCGCCTTGAATGAGGGTATCAACATAAAGAGATGAGCTCAGCATTAATCCCCCAAAGGAAAGCGTTTATCGGCAGGTGGCATATTGCTGTTTTTATCTCGATGCTGATCTAACTGGGTTTTAAGCCGTCGGAGTTTTTCTCTTGAGCGCTTTTGATTACGGATAGCAACTTCGCTCGACAAAATGTCCACCGCTGCCATCATGGCATAGCGTGCAGCGCTGGGCTTAAAGATGTAATCACTTTCTTGAGTTTTGATGGCTAAGTGGTGATCGGCAATGTCCGCCAAGTCACTCACTGGGCAAATAGCAATAACCTCAGCGCCATACTCTTTGGCGATAAGCGCCGCCGCTTTCACATCAGGAGAAACACCACTAAGTGAGAGACAAATCACCACATCCCCTTTATTCACCGTAGCGGCAACCATGCGCATCATCATAGGATCGGAGTGAGCATTACTAAGTACGTCCAAGCGAAATAAGCGATTTTGACATTCTTGTGCCATCAAGCTGCTACCACCACCAACCCCAAAAATTAAACAATGACGCGTGGCGCAAATCACTTCACTCGCCTGCTCCACAACCGCTTCATCGATGAGTCCCGCATTGAGCGTAAGGATCTCCTGAATAGAGGTATAAACATGAGAAATCTTTTCTTTTTCAATTGGCTCAGGGTTTGTAAAACGCTCACCAATTGCGGCTGATTGTGTCAGCTGAAACTTAAGGTCACGTACATTGGTACAGCCTAAGCTACGCGCTAACCGTGTGATGCTGGCATGACTGACCTGTGCTTTTTCAGCTAACTCACTAATGGATGCGCTTGCGGCAAAGTTAAGCTCAGCCAAAATAAGCCGAGCGACTTTTTCTTCCGCTGGGCTAAAGTGCCCCAAACCTTCCTTAATTTTGCTAATAATGTCCACAGCTTCGCCTCAATTAAAAATAGGTAGAAATGGTTTGGGTGATCACCCAATCTCGCTCGACAACACCAATTTGTCGCCACTTATCAAAGGTCAAGCAAGGATGAGAAGTCGAAAAGCAGATCATATCGCCAACCTGTACCTCGCACCCAGGTGCAATACTTACCATAGCATGTTGATCCATGATTGTTTCGACCTTTACTGCGCCGCCTAATGAGCACAGCTGCTTTGACGGCGGAGAGTAAATCAGCTCTGGTGTGGGCATGCCAGCATCAAATGCGACATCCCTTTTACCCATACCAACTATCGCGACGCCCGGCTCTGGAGTCGAAAGCACGTAAGCCCATATGTTTAAGCTCGACACCAAACTTTCCCCCAAATCGCAAGCGAGATTGCTCCGTGATAACACCGCTTGCTGCGCATCCTGATAGATCCCAGTATCGTGAATAAGGTAGCAGCCGGGACGGATCACAAAACGAAATTGCTGAGCCTGTTCACTTTTGTTTAGTGTCTTTGTCACAACATCGTACCAAGTAGACCCCGCCCCCGTGATAATAGGTAACGCCTTTGAAAACACGTTTTTTTGTCGTAAATCTTCCGCTGTTTTTATTACTGAACTAACGAATGTGGCAATCCTTTGCTCGGCATTATGGCCGTGGATCACGCCTTCATAAAATCCGATGCCTGCTACCTCTAAGCTAGCATATTGTTGGCATACATTGACCAGCTGCACTATCGTTGCAAGATTGCGCCAACCAGCGCGACCACCTTCAACCCCCACCTCGAGTAAAATAGAAATACGCAGCGAATGCTGAGTAAAAAATGTGCCTAAGGCATGGGCATTTGCAATAGAGTCAACAAAACAATTGAGCTCAACGTCAGTATCAGTAAGCATGTTTGCAACTTGCTTCATATGATATTCGCCAACAAGTTGATTCGCTAAGATCACTCGTTTTGCGCCCGCGACTATGGCTACGGAAACTTGTGGTATGGTCGCTACCGTGATAGCCCATGCGCCATGTTCAAGCTGTAGTTTAAATAACGCTGGTGACATCGTCGTCTTGCCGTGAGGCGCCAATAATACCTGGCTTTCCTTTGCAAAATTCGCCATCCAATTCGCGTTGTGGCTGATGGCGTCTTGCTTTATCACTGCAACTGGCAAACTTACCTGCTCTGCGAGAATATCCCAGCCGCTATCTTCTAGTTGCAGTGGGTCACCAGTGCCTTTCGCTAATATTGCCATTGTTTATTCAAATCCTTGAGTTTAAACATTAGTTCCCCACGTCAAAATAGTACATTGACTTACTGCGATTGGTATCAGGCCAAGCTGCACTTGGCCTTTGCTGACATTAGAAAGTCGCACGGACGCTCAATGCAAAACGTCTATCCGTGGTAAAGTTGAGTGCCTGCGTTTTTGTCCCAGCTTGGTCCATCTGATACTTGGTTTTGGTTTCCGTATCCAATAAATTGCTGGCTTCAAAACCCACTTTCCAATGGTCGTTGATGGTGTAATACAAGCTTGCGTCCATCATACCTGACGCCTCTGCATAAGCAGGGACATACTCTTCAGATTCCCTAAGTGTGAGCAAATACTCAGAGCGCCAAGTGTATGCAAGGCGAAAAGAAATGTCCTCGTACTCATACATACCGATGATATTAAAGTTTTGGTCTGAGTAACCTTGTAGCGGCAAACCTCCAAACACTCGGAAGGTATTACGATTATCGGTTAGCGGGTTACCATTTTCATCGAAACCAAGCGTGCCTTTAGATACTTCATTTGGATCTTCAAGTCCATCTTGATCGATATAGGTAAAGTTAAGTTGCAAACCTAAACCGCTCCATGCACCCGGTAACATGTCGTAGAATTGTGAGTAGGAAAACTCCATCCCACGAATGGTGCCAGAGCCCGTGTTAGCGGGGCCATAAGCAGAGACATCATAATCTTCGCCACCATAAGACACATCAAGATCAAAGGCGCGGCTACGGATTATATTATCTAGCTTTTTGTGGAATAGCCCTACCGTCACGTAACCTGCGGACGCGAAATACCATTCGGTAGTTAAGTCAGTATTGATCGCTTCTTCAGGCTCTAAATATGGATTCCCAGAAAGCGCGGTTAGACTGATATCGTCTAGCCCAACAACGGGGTTAGTTGCCTCGTCATAATCAGCGCCGGGAGTTTGTAGCACGCGAGTGTAATCCAAGTTAAGAATACTGATATTTCTGGCATCAACTAAATTTGGGTAATACAGCGCTTTTGACGCACCAAATCGCACCACTACGTCTTCTGATACACCAAAACTCAAATTTAAGCTCGGAAGCAAAGTGCTGTAATCTGTGCCATCAACGGTACTGAGTTCGGACTCTCCCCCTGCAATGTCGTAATATCGCTTATATTCTGCCTGCTGCATCACATTATTAAGTGATGTCCCCTCTTCACCACGTTTGATAAGGGCGGGTTGCACCAAAGCGCCCGTAGACTCAAGTTGATAGTTTACGTAGCGCAGGCCAACATTGCCCACCACAGGAATGTCTTGAAACTCGAAGTCAAAATCACCGCGAATGTAAAATTCAGTACGCTTCTCGTTAGTCGAACTTATATTGTGTGCGGCGAATGGGCCTTCAACGCGATTGGGTTTGTCTGCATAAGGTACATAAGTGCCAGAACATGTACCGTTGTTTGCCGCACTGTTGGTGGCATTGTGCCACCCATCACGACAACCTTGGCGCAAAGAGTCGGCGTAGTTTTTCACCAGATCCATACTTGGGAACAAGAAGTTATTGACTGGCCCCTGTAATACCTGACCATTGTAATAATCTGAAAAATCAACGCGCTCAAATAATTCTGGACGATTTACCGCCGCGGCGGCATTTCGGTCATCTTGGATCCAAGGGGTGCCAATTGCAGACCAGCCCTCGTAAGCGGTATCTCGTACCGTTAAGTCTTTATCTGACATATAAAAACCGGAACTGACACTCGTGAAATGACCGTCTAGCTCATACTTAAAATCCAGTTTGAAACTGTCTGATTCTGCCGTATTGCGCTCAACCTGCTCCATACCGCTGCCCAAAAACAGGTTAGGCACAGGTCCATTCCAATCTTCATTGGGTGACCAACCTGCCGTTAGAATATTGTCACTGAGAAACTCTACTGTCGGCCTTGAGCCACGCATATCGAGGAAATAAGGCGAGACAACGTGGACATGGTTTCCCCGTGTTTGACCCGACATACTGTAGTTTTGCACTTCTTTGTCGGAGTCGATCCGCTGGTAATCAAAATCGACCGTCAATCTATCTATTGGTTTTAACGTTAGTTTAAATGAAGTGTCCTTCACGGTATTTTCGTTGTAATTCCAGCGGCTACGATAAAAGAATGGCGTTTCGGGGCTCACGCCAAGTGCAATACCGGAAGTCACAAAACCATCATCTATAGTGAGTGGATGGCCACTTTCCGTATTTTCAGTCCAATTTTGTGAAGACCCCATGAAACCTTTAAAGCCTTGAGCTGCTTGTCCTATTTGGCGCTCGTTCCACTCAAGAGATGCTTCTGAGCGAATGTGCTCTAATGTCGCAACTATGGTCTCATCGGCATTTGCCCACTGCAGTGAAGAGGTTAAGCCGGTACGTTCACGGTCATTAGTTGCTGTGCTCATATGGATAGCGACAGGCACATGCCATACACTGCCAGCGGGTTGCCCTGGTAAAGCGGGGCCATCCACAGGCGATGATGGATCAACACCTGTTATGCCACCCCATTGATCCAAGGTAGGAATAAAGGAATCGCCTCGAGAGTGGAAGTTGCCAAGGCCAACACCATCTCCTCGAGTCTGATATTCTGATGAAGAAGCTGCAATTAAAAATCCGAACTTACCTGCACTGGTTTCCCAACTGTCGGAGAACAGCGCTGAAAACGAAGGCGTCACTTCTTCTCTAAAGTCGCCATAATTGGCCTTTGCATTGAACGAGATAAGCCGCTCATCAGAGTCGAATGGTTTGCGGGTGATAAGGTTTACCGTGCCAGATATACCGCCTGAAATAAGATCCGCAGTTTGGTTTTTAACCACTTCCACCGCACCTAGCAATTCAGCAGGAAAGTCCTCATAGCTCAAACCGCCTGACGGATTTGCACTAAAAGCGTCTCTGCCATTCACCTCAGAGCGAACCCTGTCTAGGCCACGAACCAGCACGCCTGTACCTTCATCAGCATAATGTTTAGGGTCATCGGATGATGCAAATCGCTCAATCGTAACACCCGGCACACGCTGTAGCGCTTCAGTCACCGATTTGTCTGGTAATGCCCCGATATCTGACGCCGTGATCACGTCTTTGACCGTATCAGCGAAGCGCTTAATGTTTTGTGCGCTATTGATACTGCCCCGGATCCCGCGAACTTCAATGACTTCAACCGCTTCGTTCTGTTCCGAGATTTTGACATCGCTGTCATTTTGACCCACAGTTTCAGCAGCAACCCAAAGTGGAGAAAGCCCAAAAAGTACAGACGAAACCGCAAGGCTCAGTTTGCTTCGTTTAGGGTTATGTTTACCAATATCGGTGACTAGTTTTGACATTTTATTGTTCCTTTCTTCTTTTTAAAAACCAGTGAAAAAGCCAGCAATGCCATCACTAGCACCACAGCCCAAAAAACCTACCACACAGTGACGTGCTCTAAACGCCCCAACACATCACATGTTACTTACTAACAAAAAACCAAGATTACATTGTTACTTTTTAACATTACAGACTAAAAAGCAAACACTTTTTTACGGAAAATTTGGTTATATGAACTATAGCTTTGAAATATAAAGAATTAAAATTAGTTACATCTAATCTAATGTTTAAGAGGGAATATTGACAGTTGCGTTTACATATCCGGTTAGTTACTTGTTCAAGCAGCTTTAAATCGAATGAGTTTTGTATTCAGTTTGCCGTACACTGGCGGAAAAATTAAGAAACTACATCATCAACAACTAAAGTCATTACCAGTTCACCGACCCCCTCAGTGATTTGGTTTGACCTCGTTTGGTCTTTTGATTCAGGCGTTTCTTTTGCGAGCTTTTTGTTGGCTTGGTTGCTCTGCGTGTCTTTTCAACTTTGGTGGCTTCTAAGATCAGTGTTTTTAGCCGCTCCAAGGCATCTTCCTTATTTTGCTCTTGGGTGCGAAAACTCTGTGCTTTAAGCACAATGACACCCTCTTTGGTCACTCTAGAGTCTTTAAGTGCAAGCAGGCGCGCTTTGTAAAAGTCAGGCAGTGTTGAGCGGTTGATATCAAACCTAAGATGAATGGCACTGGAGACTTTATTGACGTTTTGTCCACCCGCACCTTGGGCACGAATAGCGGAAATATCGATTTCCCACTCCGCTAGAGTGACATTATTTGAGATTTTAAGCATAGTAATTTCAAGCCTCCACTTGCTATTTTAACAAAGTAACGGAAGGCTTGAAATAGCAGCGATCAGTGCGTAGCGTGTAGCTATGCTGTTCGAGTTGCGATAGCTGGAGGCACTCTTGCAGCAATCATAGCAGGGTAAGTAACCGCCAACTGACCTGCGAGCAACATTACTATCGCACCTGCAATCAAATAATCACCGGGTACACTGGTAAGCCCAAAGTAATTAACTAAATAAATATTCGCAGTGATTGCGATGATTATGCCCAGTGTAATGCCAAATAAAGACACCACCGCATTTTCAATCATAAAGTAACGTAGAATATCGGCCTGAGTTGCCCCAAGAGCACGACGAGTACCGATTTGCTTACGACGTTTATTAACGGTGTATCTTGCCTGACCGAATATCCCCAGCATAGTTACACACGCCAAAGCTGCGATCACCGCTTTTAGCGTTTGGCTCACCGCATAATCCGCTTGTAAGTTTTCCGTTTTTATTTGCTCGAAGGATTTAAAGGCATCAAGTTGACGACCAGGCTTTTTAAGCATTAAGGCTTGAACTTCCTCCATTGCAATTTCTCTTTGGCCAGGCTTTGCTTTTACTACTATGATGCTTTCTTCATAATGTTCTCTAACCGAACTTATTACGGTCATATCGTAAGCGTACCAAAACCGCCAAGGTGACTTCATAGTTTCAACGATACCCACAACCTTTTGCGGTACCGATTCAACATAAATAGTTTCTCCAATCACACCGCGCCAATCGTTAGGGCGAATTTTATGTGCCAAGTCCTGCGAAACTAACACGCTGGCTGATTCCGTATGGCCATCAAAATAGGTGTGTACCACATCATTATGTTGTAAGTTTCTACCCGCAACCACTCGTAGTCCAAGCGTATCTACAATGGTGTCATCCGAACCATAGTAGCCTGCGTGAGTTATCCTTTCATCTTCCTCAGGGGTTAAACCAACATCTAGTGAGCGACCCCAGTTAGTAAGCGGCATACTAGTGATCGTACTTACACTCTCAACACTGGCTAGTGCACGGATATCGGCAAGGTCGGTATCAAGAGCTGCATTTTTTTCTTCATCGCTACCTTCCAAATGAGTTCTAAAGCTGAACAACTGGCTCTCGGCTAACCCTGTCGGTTGCACCAATTCTCGCTCTTTAAGTACCATCATATAAATGGCATTAACCAAAATGGTAAACGTTAGCGCAATTTGCAATATCAGTAGTAGCGGAGAAGCTTTATTTTTGTTTAAGGTTTTTAAAATTGGCAATAAATCTCTCATGGTCATGCTCCTACAGGCTTTTCAGCTGACTAGATGGTTGTACTTTTGCAGCATGTAAAGTCGGTAGCAAACCAAAAGTCGCAGCACTCGCCACAGCTAATACAATCGTCATGATGACTATACCTGCGGTCATCTCAAGCATCTCAGCATAAAGATGGCTGTATAATTGCGCGGTGACACTCAAACCAATTTGCGCAAGTAATAGCCCAAGTATCCCTCCCAAGAGCCCAATAATACAGGTCTCAACAGTAAACTGAGTGATAATATCTTGTTTAGAAGCTCCAACCGCTCTACGAAGCCCAACTTCACCAGCTTTACCATGAAACTTTGCGACCATCATTGCCATACAGTTCAGCAGACAAACCGCAAGAAATGCGAATGCAAGCCACACAGCTACATTGCCATCATCTTTGATAATTTTTCTTTCAATTAATTGTTCCTTCACATTAAATAACTGATGTAAAGGCTCTCGTAAAAAGCGACCATACTCTCTTTGTTCCATCGAGTAATTAACCAAAAAGTCCATGTAATTATCACGCTCTGACGCGGAGTTTAATTCAACCCAATACGAAACCCATACGCATTCAGATGCTAAAATTGCCGAAAATGAGTCATCCTCGGGTTCTTTCCAGCACTGATAAGATACGTCGGAGCCAGTCCATAGCCCGTTATTGATTTGCGCTTGGAATGGGACAATAACGTCTCTAGGTTTGTTGAAAGCACGAGTTCTGTAATCAAAAAACTTGGGAATGGGATACCAATCGTCGGTAACACCAACCACTCGGTACTGTAAATCCCCTAAGAGCAATGACTTACCGACGGAGTTTTCTCCACCAAATAACTTATCATTCAACTCGCTACTGATCACCGCAACTTGCAGCCCATCCTGATCGGCAATTTCGTCCCATGCACCACCAAACTTAAACGGCACCTCAAACATGTTGAAGATGTCACGGTATGCACTTCGGATTGGGGTCATTTTTGCTTCAGTGATTGACTGCTCTGTGGTGCGAGTCATTATTTTAAAACTACCAAGAGGTGTTTGATTAACGCCCTGTTTCGCATTTTGTAGATTGATTGCATCTTGATAGGTGAGAATAAAAGGTGGAACTTCTTTCCCTTGGGAAATATTGAACGGCTTATCTGGACCATAGCTATTCAATCGAACATTAAACAGGCGGTCACTTTTTGTAGGGATCGGATCTTTTTGTAGCAGATAACTCACTGTATAAGTCGTCATCGCAGCACCAATGCCTACAGCTATTGTGGCAACCATTAAAAATGACAAAAATGGCGTTTTCCGCAATGAAATAAGCGCTAATTTGAGATAGTAGCTAAACATAACTTATCCTTAAGCAATCGCTTTGTTACAATGTTTTCGCTCTATTATCACGCCATCACGAATTTCAATAATGCGATGTGCTTTCTCTGCTTGATGAGCATCATGAGTCACCATCACAATGCTTGTTCCCTGCGCATTGATATCTTTAAGCAGCTCCATAATGCCATCGGCCATTTTACTGTCTAAGTTGCCAGTTGGCTCATCGGCGAGTAGAAAGGACGGTTTACCAGCTATCGCTCGAGCAATTGCTACCCGTTGCTGTTGACCTCCAGACAGTTGCGATGGGTAATGCGCTTTGCGTGATGCAAGACCCACTTTATTCAACGCATCCATGATCCGCTCGTGGCGCTCTTTTGATGATAATTTGCGATAGCGTAAGGGCATGTCGACATTATCGTAAAGATTTAGCTCAGGAATTAAGTTAAAGCTTTGGAAAATAAATCCGACTTTTTCGTTACGCAGCTTTGACTTGGCTTTATCACTTAACTTTTCAACATTGACACCATCCAGCTCATAACTGCCATCGCAGAAATCCTCTAATAAGCCGGTGATATTTAGAAAGGTCGTTTTGCCTGAGCCTGACGGGCCAATAACGGAGACAAACTCGCCTTGCTCTATTCTCAAGTCAAATGGCTGCAAAGCTTGAGTTTTTATTGTGTCTGTATAGTAAGCTTTTGATAGATGACGCATGGATAGCATGTTGCAGCTCCTTTATTGAATTATTTTCACACTGGGAGCATCTTTAAAGATCCGCGCGTCAGAGGTGATAACCTGATCGCCGATATTAAGCCCCGATAGTACTTCTACTTGTCCAATACTTCTCAGTCCAATCTTTATTGGCGTTTTGACGGCCGTGCCTTCTTTTACTACATAAGCAAACTGGCCATTGTACGCTTCTAAATATTGACCATGTGGTAGGTAGGCAATATTTTCTTTCTGTTCGAGTACAATTCGACTAGTTAACCTTTGGTTTTGCCTTAATCCCTGAATTGTGTCGTCTCTAAATCGGATTTTTCCGGCAACACGGCCATTTTCAATTTCAGGCGAAATTGCAACGATTTCGCCACTATAAACGTCACCATTGAGGTTCACCTCGGCTAACATTCCTAAGGCTAAATCATCTGAATAGCTCTCAGGTATTTGCACCTCTATCTCGTATTTAGAGAGATCGACCACGCTTAATAGTGGCTGATTTTTAGCCACTGAATTTTTTTGTTCGACTACTAAATTACCAACGAGCCCCCCTACTGGTGAGACAACTTTAAGTGCATCGACTTGCCTTTCAAGCTCAGCTACTTTGACTTTTTGTGCCTCAAGTTCAAGCTCTTTGGTCCGAATCTCAAACTTCTGACTTTCTTTTTGCAATTCAACTTCTTTAATTGCTAAACGATATTCCCGCAGCGCATTTTCGAGATCATCTTTGGCTTTTTGATAATCAATATCGCTGACAACTTGAGTTTTTAAACCATCTTCAGAGCGACGCATTTCACGCTTAGCAGCATTCAATACAACGGTAGCCTTACCTAAATAATTTTCCTGTGCTAAGTCTTGTTTTTTAGCTTGAATGATTTGTCGCTGAAGTTCAGTATCTAACTGATTTAGCTTAGCTTGATGCTGTGCAAACTCGCTCTTTAATTCCGGACTATCTATTACGGCAATAGTTTGACCTTCAATAACGCTATCTCCTGATTCGACCAAATAGGTCACAGTCCCTTGGGCAGGGCTATATATTGTCGGACGCCGCGCTGCGACGACTTTTCCCTGAACAGAAATATCGCGAACAAAGTCACCTTGTTTAACTGCTGAAATATGAATTTTATCGCTTGAAACTGCGGTTTGACCACTTGCCCATTGCCCGACGATTGATGCAAAAAAGAAAACAGTAATCAATATCAGAATACTTGCTACCGCTATCAATATTTTATTTTTTTTAGGTCTTTCAATCTCAGAGTCTTGAGCACTCGTATCTGGAATATAGGCCATGAAACAATCCTTTTACCACTGCCTTAGTTATTGAGAAATATGCACTTTATAAGAGCTTATCAAAGCTATTCGCTCAACTAGCGTTAACGTCACTTGATAGAGTTTGGAACCGACCAAGTGTATCTTTCTCGTCACTTTTCAAGTGAAGCAAATCTCAAAAGATAAAAAGTAAAACAGGTAATGTGAGTGCCTAAACCTTACACAAACTCAAGACTAATGTCACGAGAAATAAAACACTTTGTTAACTATTTGGTTTGATTCTTGACGACTTCCAAATATCGGCTTTCTATAAATTTCTTCTCTTTGGACAAGTGCTCAAGTGCATCTCGGGTTTGCTCCAACTCTTTTTGAATAGCTTGCAACTTTGGACCATCTTCAACCTCCTGTTCTTGAACTATTAGCTGTTGCAGAGCTTGGCTTTGTTCGGCAATTTGTCTTTTGTATTCATTGATAGTTTGAGACATATCTTGGCGCTCTTTTTCAAAGGTTGCGACCAGTTGCTCTAGCTCTTGCTCGGATGTACCTCCCACAGACTTAGAGGCTTCTAGTTGCTGCTTTAATGTGTCATTTTCTTTTTGTAGTTCCTCTGTAGACTCATATTGGTCATATAGCTTTCTTCTCGTTTGCTTAAGTCGCTCTAAACTTTTCGACAAATCTCCTCGAAGTTTTTTTATTAGCCGATGCGATTTAAGCAACTTACTGTTTAAATCATCCATGCGGGTTTGCTCTTCTGGCGAGATATGATCCTGTGTTGATCGTTTAACCTCGGCTAATTGCTGTTCTAGGTGAACTTGTAAGTTAGCCAATTCTTGAATGGTGTGTTGGTTATCTTCGACAAACTTCATTGACTTGTTAATTGCATCGCGGCAATGCTGAAGCAGATACTGTTGCTCTGCATTGGATGTCCCAGCTCCACCAGCAGTCTTTGCAAACAATCTAAATTCTCGAAGGATTAACAGCAAAATATAAAACCAAAAAACTAATATCAGTAGCCCGATATTCACCGCCATATAGATAAATACATCAACTGGTAGTTTGCCTAGAAACATATTACGCACTCATTATTTTCTTACTTTCATTTTAGTATTGGTTAAAAATCGTGCCTATAATAAATCTATATTTTTCAATAAAGTGGTAATGTGTGAAGATATTGCTCGTGGATGACAGTGCGGCAACACTTGAGATTATTCGTCGCGGTTTAGTGCGTTTTAGATATCGTAAGTTGTTGATAAAAAAAGCACAAAGTGCAAAAGAAGCATTAAAGATTATTGGTTCTTGGCATCCAGATATTGTATTGACCGACTGGCATATGCCCGATATTTCAGGACTCGCTCTCGTCAAAGCAATCAAACAAAAACAGCTTGATGTCACCATGGCGATGGTAACGACTGTCGACGATCGTGAGCAAATTAAGCTCGCCCTTGATTATGGTGCGGCGTTTGTACTGTCAAAGCCGTTTGCTGACGACGACCTCCATAACAAAATCATGCCGCTGGTCAAAGCCGCGGAAGAAAGCAGCAAAACGAGAGAAATTCATACGCTACATAAAGGCGTGCCCTTACCTCAAGTTGGCCAACTTGAAAAATTAATGAACAAACATATTGATACAGAGCTGAGACTCTATCAGGTACATCAAATGGAATATGATCCCGATAACCTTCCATGCGTTATGGTCGCATACGAAGATCCAAGCAGCCAGAAGGTTCGCGCAATCGGAATATTTGATGTGTATTCGGTCTGCGTGCTTGCCGCTTCCACAGGGAATTTATCTGATCAAGCTGGGTTTGAAGCGATTCATCAACATCAGATAACAGACGACATGTTAACCGCCTGCCACTCAGCACTAAACTCTACGTCTTATGCATTTCTAGACGGCATAACAAGAAGGAGCCTTAGAGTAAAAACCCTACAGTTGGTCACTAAGCCTTTTCCTAAGTTAAAACGCTTATATAAGTCCGCCGCAAACATGCGCATAGATTTATGTTGCCAACGCCCAAATATGGCGCAAGGTAAAATATTGTTGGTTGGATTTTTAAGCTAACGCTTTAAGCAAGATGCCAGGATCAGTTATCCCTGCTTCTTTTAAAGCTTTTTGGATATTTTGTGTTAATTCAATAACTTGATTCTGAATACGTAAAATATATTCAAGCTTTTGTGTAACTAGCTCCGCTTTCATTTCATCTGAATATGCGTCATTTGCTTTTAGCTCTTCGAGTAATTTTTGCTCTTCCTTTATTTTCTCTCTGAGCTCTTCTAGCTTTTCAACCATTTTTTGAATGTGAGGTGGTAGTGAAGCTTCTTCCTGCTCTTCTCTCACCTCTTCTCCAGATAACTTAGACATATCTTTTTCTGATAGTCTGAGTGGTTTAGGTTCTGTCGTTTCTTCAACTTTGGTTTTCTGCTCCATCTGACTCGTGGTTGATTGAGCTGGTGAGTGAATTAAAAAGTTCACGTTCATTGTCTTTGGCCAATATGATTTCCTTTGGCCTATATATCGGTAATTTATCGAGGATCTTTAAGAAAATTGCTCGGCTTCCTTGCCGCAGCTTACTTAGGACACCGTCAACTAAGAAGACATAAGAAAACATTGACTGAACAAAAATTAAACAATACATTAATATACGATTAAACAAGGAGAAAATACTATGAAATTGAAATTATCGTCAAAAAAGTTAAAGCAACTAAATAATGAGAAATTCATTCCTCTTAATAAAACAAAGGATATAGCGGGAGGTTCTGGTTCAGAAGGCTGCAATCATCCCTCTGAATATCGAACAAGCTGTCAAGTGCACTAAGTAGATACATGTAGTAGGATCGGGACAAGTTTACAGCCTTACTCGTTCCGGAAAATTGAGTGGCTTCCTTGCCACTGCAAGTGCTTGGGAATGGAAAAGCCTAGTTATAGATTAGCGACTAAGCTTGTGATAATACACCCTAAGAATTCGCTCAATATCACCCGAAGCTCAGGTAAGTGTGCAGAGCAGCACCTTATCCGAGCTCTACCCTTGTATTGCAGGGAATTTAGATAACATTGGCTCAAAATGACATAAGGCAAAGCCACCAATCTTTATATTCTTTTGCTTTTTAACATTATCTTTGAATATATTTTGTACATAGCGGCACACATCAGTATTTATAACCCTATATAAAAACCATTTTTTGATGTTTCTATCGGTGACTTCATTTCATTACAATCTAAGTCCGTCAAACAACGTAATCTTTGCAGGACATGAAGTGACGTACAAAAGTTAGTGCTTGCGCGGTAAAGCTAAATCTACTAATGTTCAGGAAAAGATAAAAGCTGATTATATCTAACGGACTATAAGTTTTTTACGAACCATATGAACATAAACTTCAATCACCTTTACTATTTTTGGCAAGTAAGCAATGAAGGCAGTATCGCTGGTGCAAGTAAAGTCCTTCATTTGACGCCTCAAACAATCAGCGCGCAACTATCAAGCTTAGAAGATCGGCTGGGGAAACCTTTATTTATAAGAGAAGGAAGAGGACTCAGGTTAACTGACTTCGGCATTTTGACCAAGCAGTATGCGGACGATATGTTTTCGATTGCCAAAGAATGGTTAGAAACAACACAAGATGGTGCAACAGCCATACATCGCACATTAAAAGTAGGTATCTCAGATGCCATTCCAAAATCGTTAGTATCAAAGTGGCTTGCGCCTTTGATAGAAAATGAGCAAGTTGCCAACTTGCACTGTATTGATGGTCAGCAGTCTGAATTACTGGCTCAGATGGCGATGCATAAACTCGATATCGTACTCGCAGACAAACCACTTGATAGTAATCTGCCATTTAAGGTATTTTGTCACGAGATAGGTAAAAGCCAGATTGGCTTTTATGGTTCAGTTTCTACTTGTGAAGCACTTAGGACAAACTACCCAGAGTCATTACAAGCGCAACCAATTATTCTTCCAGCGAAACACAGCCCAGTAACGAACTCGATTCAATTTTGGCTACAAGAGCAAAATATAGAAATAAAAGTCGCAGGTCATGTGGATGACAGTGCCTTGATGAAGGCATTAGGTCAACAGGGGTTTGGCATTTTTCCTGCCCCACTTTCGATAAAATCAGAATTGCAACGGCACTATGATGTCTGCCTCATTGGCACTATCGAAAGTACGTATCAAAACTATTACGCCTTCACACCCGACAGACTAATTAAAGACTCTATCTTCAGCGAATTCGTCAATTTTGCCAAAGGAGTAAGCTGACACTACAGTCAGCTTATGTTGGCTGTAAAAGAGAAGACAAGTTTTGTTTATAACGTCTTGATAGGTGGAGTGAATCTCCATTTTCTAGAATAACGTCGTAATCTCCATTATCTCTTGTCTTAAGTTCACTGATAGCATTTAAATTAACAAGTGAAGACTTGTGGATCCTAGAAAAGCCAAAGGTTTTAAGACTTTTTTCCATTGATGACATCGTGTCCCTATGCAAGATTGAACGCTGCCGATTGATCATATGAAGTTCAACATAGTTCCCCGCACCACCAACCCAAGCTAAGTCTTCAACTTTTATCACATGAATGTGCCCTGAGTCTTTTACAATCAGTCTTTGATTTGGGACATACTCTGATGGCGCCTCTGTAGAATGCAAAAGTGCCACCTGAAGAATATTAGTGATCAGAGCACCTTCTGTATCCTTCCCATCAACGCTCATTGTTGTAGAAGCATTTAACTTAACATCTGTCGTTATTTTAATAGTTGGCACAGAGTCAAACTGTTTTGTGATTGCTCCTTGCTTTTCCAGGTCAATATCATGTGAAATATCAATTAACAAACAGTCGATTTCACCCACTGAAATAGTTTCCAAAACATCAACAATACTTTGATAATAAACAAACTGGGAACAAACCGAGACTTCTTTTAATTTTGTACTTATTTCGACGCCAAGCTCAGACAAATAGCTAGGAATAGAGATCGTCACTCTTTTCATTCATCACCTTAAACACATCAACAGGTTAACAAGGATACTAATACTTTGTATCCTATTTCACAATAGTTAACATATTATTGTTATAGATTGTCACTATGTAATCTGCAAATTAAATTTGATCTTTTTTTTCTCGCCTGTCGTCACTGATTCCCACCGCCTTACGTATCTCAACTGGCATATTCCAAGCTTCCGTCATAACTTCGTCGTGATACTAATAAGCCTTTGTGATGAGTTATCAAACTTGCCGAGGGTATCTAAAACAAACCTATCAGGGGATATCATGAAACAATTCAAGCGTTCTAAGTTAAGTATGCTTATCACTTCCGCGTGCCTAATCGGCGGAAGTTTAAGCCTCCAAGCATCAGCCGAAGAAGCAGCTGATGGTGCCAACGAAGAAGTCGAAAGAATTTCTATTACAGGTTCTCGTATTCAACGTGTAGCGTTAACTGCAAAAACACCGGTTATCGAACTAGACGGTTCAGAATTTGCCATGTCGGGTAACTTAAACGTTGAGCAAAAGCTTGCCGAACTACCGCTAACAGTTCCTTCTTTCGGCCCAAGTTCAAATAACCCGGGTGATGGTACTGCTCGTGTCGACTTACGTG
Source organism: Pseudoalteromonas sp. BMB (assembly GCF_001709235.1). NCBI lineage: Bacteria > Pseudomonadati > Pseudomonadota > Gammaproteobacteria > Alteromonadales > Pseudoalteromonadaceae > Pseudoalteromonas > Pseudoalteromonas sp. BMB. The sequence goes on along the minus strand of NZ_MBQA01000172.1, from coordinate 16,142 downwards.
GTTTAGGTAACGAACGTACTCTTGTACTTGTAAATGGACGTCGTTGGGTGCCATCGACACAAGAAGGTATTGTAGACCTTAATACTATCCCAGCCTCGCTGATTGAAGGGGTAGACATCATCACTGGTGGTGCAGGCGCGGTATACGGTTCTGATGCTTTGGCTGGTGTTGTAAACTTCCGTCTAAAAGATGACTTCGAAGGTGCAGAAATTTCTGCGTTATACGACATCACAGAGGAAGGCGATGGTGAAAAGTTCAACACTGACCTTACCTTGGGTGGAAACTTTGCCGACGGTAAAGGTAATGCTACTGTTTATATTGGTTACGCCAAACGTGAGTCAATCTTTCAGGGCGATAGAGACTTTACTAACGTAACACTCACTGAAGGCGATACAGGGTTAGTGCCTGGTGGTTCATCTGGTATTCCTGGCACTCGTATATTTGCCGGCCCTACGCTTCCTAACGGTACAACTCTAGGCCGTTTTGGTCCAAACGGTGAGGGTCTACCCTATACATCAGCCGATGCATTTAACTATGCCCCTGATAACTATCTGCAACTACCACAAGAGCGTTTAACGCTTAACTCTTTTGCACACTATTACATCAATGATGAAACTCGCTTATATAGTGAATTATCATTTATTCGCAACGAAGTACCATCACAGCTAGCGCCAACTCCAGCATTCGTAAATGGCTTGGTGGTTAATCCTGACAGCCCATTCTTCGGTGCAGATGTTCAAGCCGCAATGAAAGCGTTAGTACCTGAACTTGATGCTGAAGGTGAACCAACGGGTAACATGGTTAGCCAACTTGACGCTAATGGTAACTTTACATTCGCTACAATTGGTCGTCGTATGGTTGAAAACGGTCCACGTCAATCGATTGATACACGTAACGCTATGCGATTGTTAGTAGGTGTTGATGGTTTTATTGGTGATTGGGCATACAACGCATACTACAGCCGCTCTGAACTAGACCGCTCTAACCTTCTTAATAATGACGTGTCTGAAACGCGTTTCAGACAAGCGATTTTAGTTACTGATGATGGTAGCGCATGTCAAGACACATCTGGTGGCTGCGCACCATTGAACATATTCGGTGAAGGTAATATTTCACAGGCTGCGATTGATTTTATCAATGTTGGTGCATCTAACGTAACAAACATCAAACAAGAAATCTTCCACATCGATTTTGCTGGTGAGTTACCATTTACTGTTCCATCTGCGGATATGCCTATTGGTTTTGTAATTGGTTACGAGAGCCGTTTTGACGACTCTAGCTTCCGCCCTGATGAGTTTTTAGCATCTGGTGATGTTCTTGGCTTTAACGCTGGTGAACCAACAGTTGGTAGCTATAGTGTTGATGAGATCTTCACAGAGATCGATATTCCACTAGTAACAGATGCAGCATTTGCTGAAGACATTACGCTATGGTTCGCAGGTCGTCTTTCTGACTACTCAAACATCGGCAATGCTTCTTCATTCGCAACCACATTAAACTGGAAAGTAAACGAATACGTTTCGTTCCGTGCAGGTTATCAAGAATCTGTTCGTGCGCCTAACATCGCAGAGCTATTCCAAGGTGCTGCAAATGGCTTCCCAAGCGCAACCGATCCATGTAGCGTTGATGGTTTCGTAGAAGGAAAAACCGATAGATCACTTTGTGAAGCGCACGGTGTTGCATCTTCTCAAGTCGGTGTATTCGAGCAAGCCAACGCGCAAATCGAAGGTAGCTTCGGTGGTAACCCTGACTTGAAAGAAGAAACATCAGAAACGGTTACACTAGGCCTTGTTATTACACCTACCGAAAACTTTGACATAACCGTTGATTACTTCGACATTCAAATTGACGATGCTATCGACGTACTAGGTGGTGGCGTAAACAATATTCTGGATGTTTGTTACAATCAACTAAAAGATCCTAACTCTGAATACTGTCAAGCAATTACTCGTCGTCCTGATGGCAACGTTGACCTTGTTACAGCGCTAAACGCGAACATCGCATCGCTAGGAACAAAAGGTTATGACGTTAACTTCAACTGGACGACTGAACTTGGCTTTGGTATTGGCGAAAATGGCTCAACACTGAATATCAATTCAAAGAACACCATTCTTGAAGAGTATTTTGAAACTCCGAGTGTAGGCTTTACCGATACAAATTACTGTGAAGGTAAATTCGGTAACACATGTCTTACTCCTCGACCTGAGTTCCAAAGTAACAACCGATTCACTTGGACTTCAGGCGACTTAAGCGTGTCAGCACTAGTGCGATACTTGAGTGAAGTTGATGATGACACTGGCGAAAACGAAATTGTGCCTACATCTAAAGCTTTATGGTACCTTGATCTTAGCGCAAGCTACCACTTCACAGATCATGTACAAGCAACATTTGGTATTAAAAATGTGTTAGACACTGAGCCAACGCCATTAGGTGATGCTCAACAACAAGCAAATACATTCCCAGAGTTGTATGACGTAATTGGCCCACGTTACTTCGTGAGTGCTGTGTACACGTTCTAATCAGTTGATACTGAAAGACTAGGGAGCTTCGGCTCCCTTTTCTGTTGTTGCTGAATTAATTCCTTTATCTACAATGAGTTACTAAGTTTTCCATCGCGTTTACTGAGAAATTGATCGAAACCAACAAAACTTCAAAATAACAACACTTTACTCGCAACTAAGTCGAGTTTGGCTAAAATAAAAAGTATGCAGCCCAGTCTAATTGACCGTTTAAGAAAAAATAATATGAAGCAAACGCCCGAAATTACTATTGCAGTTCAAGATGCTTTCAAATTGATTCAACAAAAACAATTTCAACAAGCGTTAGCTAAGTTACAGCCTTTTACTGACTCGCCTCACCCCGATCTACATTACCTTTTGGGAATTTGCTATAAATCACTTGCTGAATGGCAAAGCGCAATAACCTCATTAAGTGATGCCGCCAAACTGGCCCCACTTAAAACTGAAATCTTAACTCATCTAGCCAAATGTTACTGGCTATCGGGTGATTTACACCAAGCAGAAGCCCATTACCTTACGCTGTATGAAGCTGAGCCCAAAAATCTAGATTTACTTAAAAACTTGTCGCTTCTATATCTTGAACAAAATCAGCTCGACATGGCAAGTGAGTGGGCACTCAAAGGACAATCTCTAGATGATTCTGGACAACTCACCAAAATACTCGGGGACGTTGAAAAAACAAGAGGAAACCTCAGTGAGGCGATCAGTTACTATCAACAAGTTCCCCAACACTCCCCGGTTGCCTTTCGGGCAATACACAATTTAGGCCTTTGCTATAAATTACAGGCTAAATTTGACCAAGCAATTCAATGCTTTAAATTTGTGCATCAAAAAGCACCTGAACACTATGAACCGCTTTACAATCTCGGGGACTGCTTTTTTGCAAATGGCCAATTTGAACAAGCACGACAAGCCTACAATCTGGCATTGAGACAAGCCCCATACAATCCAACTATACATAAAGCGATTAACGAGCTTTACTGGCAAAGTGGGCAGCATCAGCTTTTTGCTAGCAGTTTGCTAACCGCGCTGGAGTCAGCAAATAACCGCCTAGAACTCATAGAGTGCCTAGCTGAACTGTATTGGAATACTAATCAATACAGATTATGTAAGGAGTGTATTCAGGCGTCAGGTTACGCCGATACTTCAGCTACTTTACTCGCGTTAAGAGGGCGTCTGGCGGCCACAAACAATGAGCTAAATGCAGCCTTTGAGCATTTCGATAATGCCAATAAGATAGTCGTTAATTACGACAGGATATGTGAGCAAGCAAAATTTGCCATCCAGCTGGGAGAGTTCAGTACCGCACAATCCCTGCTCGAAAAAGTGTTGCAAGCGCAGCCCAACTCACAACTTGCATTAGCTTGGCTAAGCGTAGTATATCAAGCTACCGATAAACAAAAGCACCATGCTCTATGCAACCCTGATTTTATTCTGACCACAACCTTAGGTGCTCCGATCGGCTATCAAGACACTGAAGACTTTCTTAAAGAGTTGGAGTCATGCTTACTAACACTTCATCAAGGCAAACAAGCACCAAGTGAACAAACCTTAGTAAATGGCTCACAAATTTCAGGAGGCTTGCTTAATAGAGATATCGAAATCATCTCCAAAGCTCGAACTCAACTGCTGCGAGATATAGATAAATGCCTTAATAAGTTAGATTTAGATCCAGAGCATCCCTTTTTAGCTCATTTACGCAAAGAGAAATGCATTACAGGCTCATGGTCTGTCAAACTGACGGAGCAAGGTTTCCACGTAAGCCATATTCATCCCGCAGGCTGGATTAGTGTAGTTCTATATATCAACACGCCAAATGACGATAGCAATAATGGTGTAATTGAGTTTGGGCGGCCACCACTGGCACCACCCTACGATTTTCCACCATTCAAAACCGTAAAACCCCAACGAGGGCAAATCGTGATCTTCCCCTCTTATTTTTGGCATGGAACACAGCCATTTAACCCTACGGGTAATAACTATCGAATGACTTTGCCACTCGATATTGGCGTTCTTAATAAATAACCTGAGGTTTGGATAAGGAATGTTCAAACTCATTGTTTCTAAAGAACAACTTAGTTTTTCCTTGTCTATATCCGCAGCTCAGGTTAAATAGAAAGAGAAACCACTTTAATGACAAACGAAGAGACACAACCACTCAATATAGACTCACTTTTACAGCCAATTCTCGAATGCGAGCCACAAAATAGTTGGCCATTACTATTATCGAAGCTAATCGATAGTTATCCTCAAAGTGCTGAACTAAGCTATCGAGTTGCTGTAATTTTAGAGCAAATTGGAGCGTTACCTGAAAGTGAAAAGGCCTACTTTCACTGCCTTACTCTGGCACCCAAAAACTACTTAGTATATCTGTACCTTGGACATTTATTAGAGAAGAAGGGAGAAGACAGTACAGCACTCGTATGTTACACCTTATGTGAAGCACTCACAGGTAGTTTTAAGCGGCTTCAACTCACCAATAGCACCGCCCCCCAAACACTTGAGCGCTTCCAAAAAGCTTGGCAGTGTATGGAAAAAAACCTTGGTACAGCATCAAGCATTGAGTCCGCTCGCTGGGTGCAATACTGCAGTAAACCTTTTGAAACAGCCCAAGCCCCACATCTTTTTTATGTCGCGAATCTAAGAGCTCATCCTATCTGGCCCGCGGAGCAATTTGCATGGTATGAAAGCTTTAACGCTACGATCCCCGACATTATCAAAGAGTTTCACAATACGTTTAATAGCGCATCTTCACACCTTACGCCTTATTTGTCGGGTAAAGAGTATGAAAGCGCATTTCCAATGCTCGCAAACAGTAACAACTGGCAAGCGTTATCCCTTTTTAAAGAGGGAGTGGAAAACGTTTCAGTGTCAAAGCACTTTCCTATACTTAAAAAAGCCTTAGAGAAAGTACCTTGTTATGGCTTAACAGCATCGCCATACGAAGTGTTTTACTCTAAATTAGCCAAAGGCCAAACCATCACTCCACATTACGGCCTTTCGAACCACAGCTTAACAGTGCATTTAGCCATAGATATTCCCCATGACTGTTACCTAGACGTCAATGGCGAGCGTGCTTCATGGCAAGAACATCAACTCACCATCTTCGATGACTCCTATTTGCATATGGCACATAATGGCAGCGACCGTGACCGAATTGTACTTATATTCTCAATTTGGCATCCTGATCTAACACCGACTCAATGCCAGGCAATACAATCAGAATTTAAAAATAGACAACGTTGGATTGATAATTTAAACGCAACTTTGGTTCAATATAGAAACGATCACTAGAATCCTAATTTTCATCACGTCTCCCCCCCAACTTACCACAAAAGGGGTTGTTACTATGTGAATAACCCGTAACTTAAAGTCTGACCTTATGATTGAGGTCTCCCTGGATAATTTCGGGGGGTAACCCCCGTTTTTTTCATGCTAGCCACATCATAAATCACAGTGCTAAAATCCAATCACAATATTCAAGTTAATGTAAATTCATGCAAAAACCGATCATTACAATTCATTATTGCGTGCTTTGCCAATGGATGCTGCGAGCTTCTTGGCTTGCACAAGAATTGCTTTCAACTTTCTCTGACGATTTAAAACAAGTTGCACTTGCACCAGCAAGTAAAGGCATATTCGAAATCTACTACAATGATACGTTAATTTGGTGCCGAAAAGCCGACGGTGGTTTTCCAGAAGCCAAGGTGCTCAAAAGAAGAGTGAGAGATTTATTAGATCCTGAGCGTGATTTAGGCCATGTAGATAAGTAACCGGCGAACAATGGTGGCTATCACTTAATCCGGAGCGTATGGGCGAGTCCAAAGTCCCCACCGGTTAACAGCTTCATAGATAAATTCCAGCACGTAATCCAGACCTGAGTAATTCCGATTTAGTCCCGTTCATACGGGGGCGAAGTAGGACCGACAAAAATATCTGGAATATTTTTGAACAGCTCTGCTGACCCGAGGGCGAAAGGCAGGAAGTCTGGAGTCATCACCGTTTCGCAGCCTGCTAAGGTGAGCGCATGGATGCGTGAAGGATGCTGCTTCACGGACGAATTACAGCACATGATTCAGACCTGAATAACTCAGGTTTAGCCTCGTACTTTTCCGTGTTTTGCTCGGTTTAGCCCCGTGAATACGGGGAACACGTCGATGTAACACGCCTCAATGATTTAGTTGAAACCCAGTTTGAAAGCCGCGGTTTAGCCCCGTGCGTACGGGGAACACAGGGTCGACATCGAGCGATACCGGTATGTTAGCGGTTTAGCCCCGTGCATACGGGGAACACTGGGTGTCTAATTAAAGAGCTATGGAATCACGCGGTTTAGCCCCGTGCATACGGGGAACACGCTCTTTGACTTAAACAGGTTCACCCTATCGTCGGTTTAGCCCCGTGCATACGGGGAACACAGAGAAATATAATAATCAGCAAGTCCATTACGCGGTTTAGCCCCGAGCATACGGGGAACACGCCTGGCTTACTTCAGAAAGTTGGAGTGGTGTGCGGTTTAGCCCCGTGCATACGGGGAACACTACATTGAAACATTTACAAATAAGCAATATTACGGTTTAGCCCCGTGCATACGGGGAACACGAACTGACATGTAAATGGCAAGGCGCGTTATTCGGTTTAGCCCCGTGCATACGGGGAACACTGGCAAGCAGGTAGAAAAGGTGTAAGAAGAACTGGTTTAGCCCCGTGCATACGGGGAACACTCCGCTTGCTTGGCTTTTTTGAGCTGCTCACCCGGTTTAGCCCCGTGCATACGGGGAACACAATTAAAACTCTGAAGGCTGAGTTTGAAAACACGGTTTAGCCCCGTGCATACGGGGAACACACCTACGCTACCAGCGTTTAATAGTGAAATAACGGTTTAGCCCCGTGCATACGGGGAACACACCTACGCTGCCGCTGAAGACATGCAAAACCGCGGTTTAGCCCCGTGCATACGGGGAACACAACCAATTTGCAAAACTGTTTGAGTCTAACGGCGGTTTAGCCCCGTGCGTACGGGGAACACAAATCATTGCCGGCACACGCATATTAAAGTTACGGTTTAGCCCCGTGCGTACGGGGAACACTCAGTGCAAAAGAAAAGGGATTGAAAGCCGAACGGTTTAGCCCCGTGCGTACGGGGAACACCTGCAGCGTGTTGAGTTTGGCGAATATAAAGACGGTTTAGCCCCGTGCGTACGGGGAACACGCCGAAATAATCTGTTGTAGTAGCGGCATCTGACGGTTTAGCCCCGTGCGTACGGGGAACACCGAACTGAAGCGCTTGCTTGTGCGCCAGTCGGCGGTTTAGCCCCGTGCGTACGGGGAACACGGTTTGTTTATAGCTATGTGACAATTAAAGAGCGGTTTAGCCCCGTGCGTACGGGGAACACACTAAAGCAAAACCATCCTCTTCAATAACCTGCGGTTTAGCCCCGTGCGTACGGGGAACACACTTAAAGGAATTGGTTGGGTCACGCGAAAAGCGGTTTAGCCCCGTGCGTACGGGGAACACAACTTGAACATGTGGAACTAGCGTCCATTCAACGGTTTAGCCCCGTGCGTACGGGGAACACATTGACCTGCCCATAAACCTCGATGTTGATTTCGGTTTAGCCCCGTGCGTACGGGGAACACTATCTAATGTCGATAGTTAATATGTCGGCATACGGTTTAGCCCCGTGCGTACGGGGAACACCACTAGAGCATTTTTCATTTCCATTAAAAGGTCGGTTTAGCCCCGTGCGTACGGGGAACACGTGTTTAGATCAAAAAAGCCCCTCGATGGGGGCGGTTTAGCCCCGTGCGTACGGGGAACACAGCAATGAGGTTATAAAACTGTTCCAGATTGTCGGTTTAGCCCCGTGCGTACGGGGAACACACATCTGGCGTCATCACATCGCCACTGGGTAACGGTTTAGCCCCGTGCGTACGGGGAACACAAATTACAAGCTAACTGTGGAGATATGCCGATCGGTTTAGCCCCGTGCGTACGGGGAACACATAATGTGACGCGCCTGGGCACATTGATGTGACGGTTTAGCCCCGTGCGTACGGGGAACACACTTTGAGCTAAATAAACCCATTTAAACCTCACGGTTTAGCCCCGTGCGTACGGGGAACACAAAGTTTACCGATTGGGACTCCACACTGTCACCGGTTTAGCCCCGTGCGTACGGGGAACACGTTTCGTGGCTTAGGTTATGCACTTTGAGATACGGTTTAGCCCCGTGCGTACGGGGAACACTTCTTTGGCCGAGTCAATCTCACCATATTTCTCGGTTTAGCCCCGTGCGTACGGGGAACACGACCGGTGCTGATTTAGGTTTTCGATACCATACGGTTTAGCCCCGTGCGTACGGGGAACACGCCCTGGTACTAACGTAAAGGGATCGGGCTTTACGGTTTAGCCCCGTGCGTACGGGGAACACTAGTATTGGCCTAGTAAGAGGTTCGCGATCTCCGGTTTAGCCCCGTGCGTACGGGGAACACGCTACAGGCGAGAGGTAAGGCGCACCGTCTACCGGTTTAGCCCCGTGCGTACGGGGAACACGCCAATACACCGCATACAGCGTTAAACCAAGGCGGTTTAGCCCCGTGCGTACGGGGAACACACGTTAACATTAGATTTCCTATTTATAGTTTACGGTTTAGCCCCGTGCGTACGGGGAACACTTTTAATGTAGAGACAGAATTTCGAGTAATATCGGTTTAGCCCCGTGCGTACGGGGAACACAAAAATACATAATAAATATATTTTATATATTTCGGTTTAGCCCCGTGCGTACGGGGAACACGTGGTAAACACAAAACAGCAGTTTCTCGATCACCGGTTTAGCCCCGTGCGTACGGGGAACACCTGTTTGTAGATTTTCAGGGGGGATAACATTGCGGTTTAGCCCCGTGCGTACGGGGAACACAAGAGGGGGGGAAATATCAACCACCAATTTACCGGTTTAGCCCCGTGCGTACGGGGAACACGCGTCTTGATAATATCACCCATAAATGTCTCACGGTTTAGCCCCGTGCGTACGGGGAACACTCAAGCTGTTCACGCTCGTAGTAGTCGTTTTCCGGTTTAGCCCCGTGCGTACGGGGAACACAAGGAATACGCGATGAAAGCCTGACGAAAACACGGTTTAGCCCCGTGCGTACGGGGAACACAGACAATGCAAATGCGCGCATGTCTGATTTGGCGGTTTAGCCCCGTGCGTACGGGGAACACATTCGAGCAATTCTAATGCTGTGCGCAGCGTTCGGTTTAGCCCCGTGCGTACGGGGAACACTCGTAGCGTTGGTTTTTAGTGGTCACCAGTGACGGTTTAGCCCCGTGCGTACGGGGAACACTACTCGGCCATTTTGGTGAGTAGTTCAGTTTGCGGTTTAGCCCCGTGCGTACGGGGAACACGCCCCATCTGGCGTGGCAATAACAGAACAATCCGGTTTAGCCCCGTGCGTACGGGGAACACTCTAAAATTATATACTTGTTTTTAATAAAGAAAAATCACCTAGTAAAAGTTACCGAAAATTTTAGGTACAAAAGTACCTCTCATTGTGAGGTAAAAATCTTAACCTCCAACTTGTTAAAGAGCATTAAATCGAATTAAAAAGTGGGGCGTTCGCTAATCTGCCCCCTGGCTATCATCTACTCTGGGCGTGTACTTCACCAATCTCAGCCCCTGAAAATCAACCGGCATTCTGGCGTTTTCGCCGTAAGTGATAAAATCAAAACCTGATTCTGTGTTGGTTGCCCAGGCCATAACGGCATTGCCGCCTTCCGCCAGCTCACTGACCTGAAACCAGATCATTTCGCGAATGCGTTTACTTACATCCCCCACGTACACACCCGCACGGATTTCCAGTAGCCACACCGCCAAGCGACCTCTTAACCTCGGTGGCACCGCCTCAGTAACAACCATGCACATACTCATAGTGGTCCTCCGCTGCGATGACCTTCGTCACCAATGGATTCAGGTTCAGGGATAGCGGGCGGTTGTGCGTCAGCATAGGGCTCGGGCGGTGTTACCTCTCCGGCGGCTAATACTTCTTCAATCAGCGGGATAAGGCGTGGTAATACCTTGTCTTTACGGAACGCTTCGCGACAGGCGATACGTACTTCACGATCGGGGGACTGTGGCCGCCGTTTGGCAATTTTAAACGCCACAGGCACCACGGTATCGAATTTTATAATGTCAGCAATATCATACACAAACGACAACGGCTTGCCGGTATGCAAAAAGCCAATGGCAGGCGCATAGCCTGCGGCCAAAACAGCGGCTTCAGTAACGCCGTACAGGCAAGACGTAGCAGCGCTGATGCACTGATTGATCACGTCACCCTTCGCCCAGTTTTTGGGATCATAACGTCGTCCCTGCCAGCTGACCTGATACTGTTTAGCAAGCAGTTCATAGGTCTTGCGCACACGCGTGCCTTCAATACCCCGCAGCTGATCAACCGAGCGCCGCTCCGGTGCCGGTTCGCCAAAGCGTAGCTCAAACATTTTGCGCACGACTTTGAGCCGCAGGTTTTCATCCAGCGCCAGCTTGGCCTGATAGAGTAGCTTATCGGAGCGCGCACCACCGGGCTGCCCAGCAGAGTATAGCCTGACGCCCGCTTCGCCCACCCAGATAAGCAACGTGCCCGTGGTCGCTGCTAGTTTCACCGCCGCATGGCTCACCCGAGTGCCCGGCTCCAGCATAATACACACCACAGAGCCCACCGGAATGAGCATCCTCTCGCCGTTTACTTCATCAATCACAACAAATGCGCCGTCGCGCACATCAATACGCCCCATACCAATAAAAATCATGGAGTTACGATCTTTAATTGGAATAGGTTTTAAAGGAAGAAATGCCATTCCCTGCACTCCTAAATTAAGTAAAAGATTAGCTAAGAAAAAGGCGAGTCGCCCCGCCTTACTGATTAGATTACAACGGCTTGATCAACATCAGTCCGCAGCCAAAAGCTTTGGAGCGGCCGATGCCGTTGAATAATGCCTGCTCCAGTTTTTGCACATCGGTGATTTTTGCCACACCAAAATAGTCCAGTGTGCTCAACTGGATGGGCCTGGCCCCGTCTTTTTTAACCACTTTGTGCTGCTTGTAATTGCTGAACTCAATACACTGAGTTAGCAACTCCAGACCACCCTTTTGTAGTTTTTTGTCAAGCCAGGCTTTTGCAGCAATATCAACAGCTTCATTCACGTTGCTATTTGCTCTTTGAGCCTGTTTTTTGGCATGCATCAAAACATCGTGACGGCGAGTTTTCTCTCCTTTTGGCGTAATATCTACCGTCGGGTTAGCGCGCAATGAGAACTGAACCAGCCCTGCTTCTTTGAGCTGTTCCTGCTGTGTTTGAGTGACTATTTTCCAGCTTTTAATCGCCTCTTTTAGCTGACGCTTTGAGCGAATAAACACTGTTGGCACTGGCAACGCCATATCCACGCGAAACATAAAATCAGCCTGAGTCAGCTCGCTGTCAACAAAACAACGCCACACCCACTGATGCTGCTTGTAAAGATCATCAGGATGTAAAAAGCCAAGATCTTCTCCCGCCTGGTCAGGATCAAAATACAATCGGCTTTCATACCAAAGAGTGTCAGACATATAGCACTTCCTCCGTATCCACCAACCCCCAACTGCTTTTAACACTTCTGAATGTAAAGGCTCTGTGGTTGATCTCAAAGCTCAGTGGCACGTCATGCCGTTGCTCCGTGCCTTCTTGTGCTTCGCTGTCTATGATGTACTTCACAGGTGTTCCGGCTACCTTTTCATGCTCGGCTTGCATTCTTGGTGCTTGTTGCAACGCCAGCTCTAAAGGTAATTCTAAACACGCACTGTGAGGATCAACTAAAGGAATGCCCGGTAAATATGACTTACGCCCTAAAAACTGCGGCCAGACCGGGTTTAACAGAGCATGATGCAGTTTTTTAAGCAAAACCGCATCGCCTTCAAAGCCCACCCAAAAGGCGGCATCTGCCAGATAAGCTCGCTGTGATAATTGAGTACCCGGCGGATTTCCATTCGCCCTAGCCACATTCAGCGCCGTTTGATAATCAAATGCCAGATCGCCCGGTTTATCTATGCGCACGCCCATTCGCAATGCTGTAAGATCATTCAGTGGTTCGTTTCGCTCACGCCCTAGCGATGCGCACAGCAAACCGATCACACCACTTTTTGTCGGATCAAGCTGGGTATTACGCAGTTCAAAGGCACTTTTTAGCCCCCATGACTGCATTGGTCCGGCTAGTCGGATCAACAAAGTGCTCATTGACACTCCAAAGCACCTTGCAGTGCATCCAGCATCTGAGCTTCCAGTTGTGCAATGGTGCCACTGTCTTTGTCCTGATACTCTTCCAGATTATCGATGTAAGTGCTGCGCCCCTCAAAAATAAAGCCCGATTCGCCATACATAGAAGCCAGCTTCTTGGCGAACATTTCCAGTTTTTGTGCCGACTGGTGCTCAAGCTCCGCTTCATCAGGCTTGTCTATCATTACCGCCTGAGTAAATGCGTTGCTCAGAGACCAGGGCGCACCATCTTTGCGTACATTCACTTTGATATAGCTTGGCGGATTCTGCGCCGCAAAACTGTTTTGTTTACCCGAAGGCACCGCCTGAACTAACGCCCGGAAAAAGCCTTTTACAGCGCCTGTCACCTGCTCCTTATCCTGCCCAAGATTGGCCACTAGTTTATCTATATTGATCTGAGCATAACGGTAATAACAGGCACTGTTGAAGTACACTCCACCCATCATACCGGAGCCTTGCTCACCTGCCTGCAATTCGTCATCCACAGCAGTAAAAAAGTCCATAGCTGGTATAACGATATTGGTTGAAATTGCATGAGCCACCTGGCACGCAGCATCAACATCAAGATCTATGCCTTTGTTATTATTCGCCACCATACGGCCAAATAGTGCGATATCAGCAGCAAATGTTCTGCTATCTACGCCAAACGCTTCTTCTACTAATTTTATGAGCTTTTTATCTACTTTTTTCTTGCCTTCCTGATTTAGCGCGTCGAAGTTTTCAAGTGAAATCGTTTTCAGTGCCGTAATTTCATTCAATCCAACATAGAGTAAGTACTTTGTTTTAAAATTGTTCTTTTCTTCTGGTTGTTCCAATTTTAATTCAGCAATACCAAGTAAATTTTTACATACCCTATTGCTGTCATCCTCTGGTTTCCCATTCTCTACCAAGTGACCCACTAAAATAGACACTAATTTCTTAGTTCGGACAGCGAGATCACCCTGATGCTCAACCACGGCATCTTTAAATACATCATGGGTACGGATTGCACGCTTCTGACATTGGCTTGAGATACGCGCCCGTTGTGAACCACCAAACACACAAGATTTAGGCGTATTGGTATCGTCGCGGTTTAGGTTGCTGGGGGCAAAGTTTTGTAATACATGAAATTCTATAAAAGACATAAGGTAACTCCTTTTTAATTTGTCGCTTCTGCTGAGTCTGTTGACTCATCGGATTGAGTTGGTTTGGCCCAGTAATCTCTGGCCCATTTAAGTTGAATGCGTTTGTCGTCGCTATCCCAGTGATAGAGATCTTCCATCAGAGTTCGGTAATCAATGGCAATGTCTTTGCTTTTTAGAATTTGTACCATCTGGCGCAGCGTTTGCTTTAACTGCTCACCTTTGGCCTCCAGCAGGCATTCAAAACGAAAGCTCATACCGGGGCGTTGGCCTTCGTCTGCCAAACGCCAACTACCACCAAAACTAGTGTGCTGAGCTTCCTGAAATGCTTTGGTATGGCTTGCAAATAAACCAGAAACAAAGGTCTGGACTTCAGAGCGCTTTTCCTCTCTCGCCAATAGCGGACCTAAGTAAGATACCGCCGTCAGTTGAGAGCCTTTTTGCAGATCCAGAGACTTCCTAAGTGCTGCCAGAATATCCCTTCTTGGGTAATCTGGATTATCCCACTGAAATAACTGCCTGATGATTTCCTGAGTATCCTGACTCCAGTAAACATGACGCTGCCATGTTCTTCCGTATAGCGATTCTTCTAGCTGTTGTTTAGCGATACTCAAGCCCTTTTGCGCTCTAACTCCACCATAGCACCAGCTGTATGTCGCACCTTCGAATGCAGCAAATGCAGTTTCCTGGCACACTTTGCGCCAACTAGATTTGGCCTCTTCATTGTTGTTGCTTAATGCCCAAATAAACTGTTCAAACGACTCATTAAGCTTAGGCCAGTAGAAACGTGCAGGGTTGATCGACTCAACTTTTGTTGAAATATCTTGTGTCGTTGCACCATCTGGTAGTAGGTGAGAAGCAAAGGTTCTTACTGCACTCATAAGCTGACTATGAATGGCCTCTGCGATTTCCAGGCCTTTAACCAGATGCGCACTGTACTTGTTCTTTTGTACTTGGTCTTTTTCGATCAAGTTAATCGCCAGTGGCAAGCGTTCTTCAAACCAACATATAGGGGTAGCATCACTGTTCTCCAGAGCGATTAGCTGACAATTTATTTTTAGTTTATCGATTAACTCATTGTCTTCCGCGGCTAGCAATTGGATACCTGCAGGCCGCAAATCTGTGGGCTCTATACCCACTTTAGTCGATCTGGCATATTGCAATAGATTGGCCGTATCTCGCCAACAGGCCCGTTCAAAACTCAACCTAATCGGCAATTTCTTTTGTTCTTTATTAAGACGGTAAGCGAAGTAAGGCTCCTGCTCCATTTCTTTTGGATTAGGCAAACCCTGTGCAAAAAACATACGGCCAACACTGCCATCTGTCTGGGGCAGTAAACGTACATGACGAGTACGCCAAGTGAGGTAATCGGTCAACCCCCGCATTTCACGAGCCTGAGGCTGCTCAGGCTCATTTTGCTCCCATACAGGCAGGTCCGTTTTGCACTCGAGCAATTCTTCATTTTTAGGCATATGCAAATTGAGCATCAAAGTTTGGAACAGATTCTCGCCCTCCACCATTACAACAGCCCCTCCAACCAAAGGCGCGTAAGTGAAATTGGGGTGCTTGCCAAATTGAACAGAGCTACCGCTATTCCCACCACCCAAGCTAAAATACTGACAAACAAGTAGCTGAAGTGCGGCTTCATTTGCCGGTAGTGAGAACTCATGATTATCAGCAATGTGGTTGAATAGGGTTTTATTGTTGCCGCTCGCCAGATCAGGGGAGAGCTTTTTGACCGATGTTGTTACGCCCTTTTCCTTAGTAAAGTTTGCTGTTTGAAAGAAGGGGTTTGATTCTGAAAAAAGGTCAAACCGTTCTGCGCACTTAGGCGAGCCAAGATAGCTGGAGACTTGATCAGCGAACTTCCCAGCTGCAAAAACCTCATCCCACTCGTCCGGTTCCAGGTAGCCATAACTGCGATACAAGATTGCCAGTAATAAGCGTTGTACCGATGCCACTACAAGCGGCTTTTCGTGCACTATCCGCTTTAACTTTGGGGCAGCCTTAAGCAACGATAATATTGAATATTCGTTGGTTACCCCCTGTAAATCCTGGGCTGGTATCCAGCTTTCAGTTAATAAATCGTATTTCATATTCCCTCACACTCTGTAAGTAAACCAATTATTGCTTTCTAATTTCATTAATTTTGGACAAAGCTCCACAGTGTTACTGCCAGGGTGGGATTCCACTT
>NZ_MBQA01000171.1:0-58557 GCF_001709235.1 Pseudoalteromonas sp. BMB | reverse complement strand
CGTTGTTTGCTGTGATTTGATGTCGAACGGGTATGTGTTTTCGTAGCAGCGACTTTATGTCGCGACGGTGTGTTTGAAGTGCAAAGGCTTGTTTGTAAAGAATGAGTTGATGGCTAAAACGGAGGTTGCGGGGTAAACCCGCTGCTACGGTTATTGTTTGCCAGCTACGATTTGATATCGAACTATTATGTCTTTTATGTCCCGGTACCATCGTTACATTACACATAAATCCATCCCTACCTTTTGTCTTATTTTGTCTTTATAATCGAATGCAAACCAAGGCTTGGAACTAATACTTTGAATTGGCTACCTTTTGCTAAACATAAGCAATCCCCACATTACGATGAAAGGCCACAAGCGTGTGAGATAGATTTACTGGTGATCCATAATATCTCGTTGCCCGCAGGGTGTTTTGGCACGCCGTACGTGGAAGACTTATTTATGGGCACGCTGGACTGCGGCGCACATCCAACTTTTTCTGACTTGGAGGGAGTAAGGGTGTCGGCGCACTGCGTTATACGTCGTGACGGTAGCATCACCCAATACGTTCCCTTCATTGAGCGGGCTTGGCATGCAGGAGTGTCGCAGTGGCAAGGCCAAACGCGCTGTAATGACTTTGCAATTGGTATTGAAATGGAGGGGACAGACACCACGCCATATACCGAAGCGCAATATGCGAGTTTAGTAAAAACAACGCGTTGGCTGCAGCAGCACTATCCAAAGCTGACGAATGATCGTATTGTAGGGCACAATGATATTGCTCCAGGAAGAAAGACAGATCCAGGGGCTGCATTTGATTGGCAGCATTATTTTACCTTGTTAAATAACCAAGAGAGCTAGGCAAGCATGATCTTAATTTCTATCATCATCGCGCTTATTATTGAACGACTTGGCGCGCGGGCGAACTACTGGCAAGCCGACCATTACCTGCAAAGTTACTACGCAAAAACCAAATCTTGGACTCAGCCAAATGCCATGTTGGGTTCGCATTTCGGTGTGATGCTTTGGTTAGTTATTCCTGCATTGATCGTTGCTTTTATTTACAGCCTAAGTGACTTTGTGTTTTGGCAGTTTGCAATCAATATCTGTGTACTCTTAGTCTGTTTTGGCTGTGCAAAATATCGCAAGCTTTATAAAGGCTATTTGAATGCGCTGACTAGAGGTGATAACGAAGCGGCTACACTCTACGCGTTGCAAATGGGGCAAGACAAATTAGAAGATGAGCCGGGCGGCGAGACGTTTGGTCAGACGCTTTCGTGGATCAACTTTCAACATTACTGCGGAGTTATTTTTTGGTTTGTGGCGTTGGGCGCGCCGGGCGCTGTGCTATATGCGATGGTAAGACAAATTGTGCATTGGCATCATGAGCAAGAAAATCCGCCGCTACAGCATGTGTTTGAGCAGTTTTGCCGGTTATTTTATTGGCTAAATTGGCTTCCTGCTCGGATCGCAAGCTTTGGTTTTTTGATCATCGGTAACTTCAGTAAAGGCACGTCAAGTTGGTTGAAGTATGTGCTAGATTTTAAAACCACAAATCGTCAAATCGTCACAAGCACTGCACTTGCGGCTGAGCAAATTGAGCAACAGTTTTTAGGTTGTACCTTTGAAGCAAGCTGTATGATGCGCCTCGTGAAACGTAATATTTTGTTTTATCTCGTGATTATCGCAGTATTAACCCTATTTGGTTGGGTGGAGTAGCCCTAGCTGCAAATTACACACCTTTATAACAAATGCTCCATATACTGTAAGGGCATATGGAGCAGTTGAAATCAGTGTTTAAAATTGGCCTCTAACCAGCGCTTTTTCTGCTCTTCCATTTTGGTAACAAGCGGCGCATCAAAGCCCATGTTTCGAACCACATATTCCGTAACATCTATCAAATCACACACCCCAGTTACTGACCAAAGCGCTTCTTCTAGGTCTTTTGCTTTGTGGATTGCATAGTGGCTTACATAGCGCAGCTCATTCGCAAGATAATCCATATCTGGGCGGCCAGTTTTTGATACATAAAGCTGATAGACAAAGAGTAGGTCATTGCGTAGCGCTTTTTTAGCATACAAATACAGGCTATCAATGGCCTCTTCATGGGCAATAACTTGCGCACCTACCGCTTCGTGTTGACTGCTTTGGTTTGGATCAAACTTAATAAACACCAAGTATTTGAGTGGTTTATCCTGTCGCGATTTTGTTTTTAGAATTTCGGTGAGCTTTTCTTCGACGAAACGGTCGGGGAAAACGGCTTTGGCGTCCAAGGTGTTATCGTCATTATCGCTAAACGAATGCAGTAAGTGGTGAAGGGATGTCGGGTACAGCCCCTGTCCAATTGCTCCCACCGCATTATGTGAAGTTTCTTTGTGTAAATAAAGTGGAAACTGGCAAACGGATTTAGTCACCATGTTACGCAGCGCAAGTGATAGCCCCGGTACTTTCGGCGCTTCATCACAAGCAACCAGCTTGTCTTTATTGCTCTCAATAAGGGCTTTAAAGAACCCCATGGCAGAATGGTCGAGTTGACCTATTTTCTGCACTTTCAAGTTAATGATAGTTTTAGTTTTATTGACCATCATTACTTCATAGCGCAAATTCGTTAAATTGTGCTGTTTCGTCAGTCTCTGCAAATCGACTAAGTCTAAGTGTATCGAGTCACCTTTATTCAGCGGCATTTCTTGGCCGCATTCTATTTGTAAACCCATGACAGAAAAATCACGGGTAACACACTTGAACGTGCCTTGACCATCAATATGAACGACGACATTGGTTTTATATAGGTAGCGTCTGTGCGCACGCAAGTTAACGTATTCTAACGCAACCACCTCAAGCGGAGGGGGAGTGGCTGACTTGCCGTGACCGAACTTCTTTAATTGATTAACTAAACTTTGTTCGTAACTCAGGCGTTGGAATCGCTCAGTGATAGACGGGTTTCCAATATCTGTCAGTAACATAAGATATTTTACGTCTTGGATAAAGCCTTGCACCCTTGGGGTGGGGCGTTTATTTAGCTTTTCGACATTTTTGCCTGCACTTGCGGGAAGCGAAAGCGGGATAAACGCATCCTCATGATGGCTTGGCATGAGTTGTACTTTAAACGTGCGCCAGCTGTCTTTTTGGCTGCCAAAGGCAAAGAACAGATCGTTTAGTTGCTGCATTTCTTCCAGCTCAAAGTCAAAGGCTGAGTAAAAGTACATTTTGCCTTGACTTGAGTGAGTAAACACATGGCATACCGCTTCTTTTACCGCGCCAGAAAGCGCAAGTAGTCGCTGCATTCGTTTTTGGTTGAAGACGGAATAAAGGCCTGATTGTTTTCTTTCGTCTTCAAAGTAGTAATTAATATGGGCGTTATTTTCGTTGGTAAGCACCATGCTTGGATAAAGCTGTTTTTGTTTCTCACTGATGAAAACAAACAAAGAGCAGACGCGTGGAAAATAATACTGTTCGTAGCCTTTACAAACGACGGCATCCAAAGTGTTGTCGAGATTTATCTTATAGCGGCGTTTGTTACCGTGTATAAAACTATTTAAAAAGTCATCAAACCCTTGGTTTTTCTCGATAAAGGTGCGTTTTAAGCGAACTTGGTTGTATTCAATTGTGCCGGGTTCTACAGCGACGACTTCATACTGAATACCTTCTTTCAAGCCAAGTTCAAAGTCTTGCTCGAGACCCACTAAGCGGATCGAAATAATTTGTCCGGGATCTACCTGTTGATTGGTCGGTAATTTTATTTTAGCGCCGCTGAGGGAAATATCGGAGGTAGTTGCGGAAACCTTAGGGCGGTTTTTTGCCAGTTCCACAGTGATCTTAATGGAGTAATTCATGCGCTCTTCGGAGCGGCTTTCGTACGACGCGAAACGGACTAGTTTAGTGTAATTATGATTGACCGCATCCTTTTCTACTTCTTCTTCGCGTGCTTTGGCCTGCTTTTGCATGACCTTATAATTATTGTCGGTACTCATTACGGATTCGTAAACTGCAAGGGTATAACCCCCATGTTTAGCGACTTCCCGCTCGAATACTTCGATTGCTAAGTCATCCATAAAGTGCTGTTTGCCTTCATATTCATAAGGCTTAACTTGACCTGCGACTTGTCCTCTGAGGTCAATAAATCGTGCCACGGGCTGAGATAGCCGCGACATTTCCATTTTTAATAGAAATTGGTCCGGCTTGGATAGGTCCGCAGTACGTTGCTTAAATATGCGATCAAAAGCCGGATCGCCAAGATCCAGCTTTAAATCTTCAATTAAGCTTTGATATTTTTGTAATCTATCTTCAGGCATAAACAGTTTTACACGCGCTCATTTTATGTGACCAGTTGGGTCACCGCCAATATTATGTCAACATTGGCGCTTTATTAGTTTATTCTTAACCTATTATTGTGTTTAAGCAAGATATATACCTGTAATTTATGGCAAAAAAGAAAACAGCATTTGTATGTAGCGATTGTGGTGCCGAATTCGCGCGTTGGCAGGGCCAGTGCTCAGAGTGTAAGGCATGGAATACCGTAACAGAATTTCGCGTTCCATCAGCAAAATCAGTCCCTCAAGGCGGTTCAACGTCAGGTTATGCTGGTCTTGTTGAAGCTAAAGTACAAACCTTAGATGAAGTTAACCTAGAGCAATTACCGCGATTTTCAACAGGCTTTAAAGAGTTTGACCGTGTACTTGGTGGTGGTGTTGTACCGGGAAGTGCAATATTAATTGGTGGTAGCCCCGGCGCTGGTAAAAGTACGGTGTTGCTGCAAACTATGTGTCGCCTTGCCGAAACCATGAACACTTTGTATGTCACTGGTGAAGAGTCGCTGCAACAAGTTGCCATGCGTGCGACACGGTTGGGGCTGCCTACAAATAAGCTTAAAACACTCGCAGAAACCAATGTTGAGACGATTTGTCAGCTCGCGCTTCGTGAAAAGCCAAGTATTATGGTTATCGACTCAATTCAAGTAATGCATATGAGTGATATCCAATCGGCTCCCGGGTCGGTTTCTCAAGTACGTGAAAGCGCTGCTTATTTGACGCGTTTTGCCAAAACTAATCAGGTTGCCATTATCATGGTGGGGCATGTAACTAAAGATGGTACACTGGCCGGCCCTAAGGTGCTGGAGCATTGTATTGACTGCTCCATTTTACTGGAAGGCAGTGCCGACAGCCGCTTTAGAACATTACGTGGCAATAAAAACCGTTTTGGTGCTGTAAACGAGTTGGGTGTGTTTGCTATGACAAGCCAGGGCTTAAAGGAAGTAAACAATCCTTCGGCTATTTTCTTAAATCGTGGTGAAGCGCAAACACCAGGCTCATTAGTCATGGTTATTTGGGAAGGCACGCGACCATTACTCGTGGAAGTCCAAGCACTAGTCGACTATTCACAGCTCGCCAACCCTCGTCGCGTCACTGTTGGTTTGGAACAAAATCGTTTAGCCATGTTACTTGCTGTATTGCATCGTCACGGCGGTTTACAGGTGTCGGATCAAGATGTGTTTGTAAACGTTGTAGGCGGTGTCAAAGTGACCGAAACCAGCGCTGATTTAGCCTTAATAGCCGCACTGGTTTCAAGCTTTAAAAACCAAACGTTAGACAGGCAGCTGGTGGTATTTGGTGAGGTGGGGTTAGGAGGTGAGATCCGACCGGTGCCTAGTGGGCAAGAGCGGTTGCGTGAAGCATCTAAGCATGGCTTTACAAGAGCGATTGTACCAAAAGCTAATAAACCAAAAGAAAATATTGAAGGGATGGAAATTGTTGCCGTCTCTAGCCTTAGCGAAGCGCTTGAGGCACTTTTTTAAATAATGGAGTGAAATATGAATAAGTCCACATTAGCAGTTGCCGTTGTGGTGTTAGCAGGCGCAGGGTATGTTGGCGCAAACTATTATGTAAATGAGCAAGTGAAACAAGAGATCACCAAGCAAATCTCAAGTTTTGAACAGCAAAGTGGCCTTACGGTGAGTTTTGCAAATAGCTCGGTTGATTTATTTTCTCGCGGTGTAGAAATTACCGATTTAACGATCTCACAACCTGATGAAAAAATAGCACTATTTACCATTGATAAGCTCAATATTGTCGGTTACGAGCAAGACAAAATCAGCCCCTATACTGAACTTGACCTAGTTGGTTTAAAATTAGCAAAAGAAGCAGCAGAGTTTACCCAAGGGATGTCGCCGGAGCTGGTCAATGCAACTTATCATTTAAAAACAAGTCTTGCCTATGATGATGCATCTGGTGCCAGCGAGGTGAAATTCGCAACGTCGGCAGAAGGTATTGTAAAAACCTCTTTTAATGCTGCGTTTGGAAATAGTAAGGCCTTTATGGATGCTTCATTAGCGGCATCAAAAATTCAAAGTGATACACCAAACCTTGAACAAGAGCTTCAAGTGCAGTCGCAAATGATGACAGCTATGCAATCGCTCGAATTAAAATCGCTGGCTGTGAATATTGACAATGCAGGCACCTTGCCTCAATTCATAGAAGCTGAACTTGCACAGCAAGGAATGACAAAAGATGACTTTGAAGCGGTGACAGCACAGCAGTTAATGTATTCACCGATGCCGCAAGAATTAAAAGATGCAATCACGGGTTTTGTATCTGGAATGGAGTCTTTGTCAATTTCTGTGACCGTACCACAAAGCCAAAATATGATGGCGCTTGGGCAACAGCTATCTTTGGCTATGGCACAAAATCCAGAAACACTGTCTGAACTTATCAAGATCAACGCAAGCGGTAAGTAAAGCCAATCCAGCTAGTTTAACGGGATTGTGGACTTGCTCTGCAATCCCTCCACCTCTTACACACCCATTCATTCGCCATATCTATTTCACTAAATTGATGAAATCTAAAGCAGCCTTGAGGTTGATCATACAATTCGTTGGAGTTGCAAAGGCTGCGGTGGTAGCATTGGAGTATCAATTGCTTGGGAATGTATTTATGAGCGAATTCAAAGACTACCAGCAAGCTCAATTGCTATTAGAAAAACACGAACTATTTATTGCCCCTGCCGAAGTTCACGGCACCATTTCTGGGCTATTGGCCTGTGGTCTGAATATCGAAGATTCAGAGTATTTAGGGCTATTGAGTGATGTATTTAACGATGGTCAAAAATTTTCAGCACCAATTAGAGAATTTTGCATCGATTTATATAAACAAGTTGCCGAGCACTTTAACGACGGCGAGTTCCAGTTTGAACTATATTTACCGCCAGAAGATGAGTCATTACATGACCAAGCTAATGCACTGATTGCTTGGGTATCAGGCTTTTTACTGGGCTTTGGTTTAAAGCAAAAAGATTACGGTAAGTTATCTGCAGATGTTAAAGAAGTGATTAACGACTTTAGCGAAATAACTAAGCTTGATACTGGTTTTGAAGACAGCAACGATGATAAAGAAGCACTGCTCGAAGTGGTAGAATATGTGCGTGTTTCTACACTGTTATGCTTTGCCGAAATGGGTAAAGAGCCCCAGTCCGTTAGCACATCAAAGACGATACATTAATTATGATAAAAAACAGCGAGTTTGTAGCACGCCGTGCGCGTATTATTGCGGCACTAGATAACAATGCCGTAGCGATTATTCCTGCGGCCGTAGAGTTAACCCGTAGCCGCGACACTGAATTTCCGTTTCGCCAAGATAGTGACTTTTTTTACCTGACGGGATTTAAAGAGCCGGATGCGGTTTTGGTGCTTACGAAAGACAGAGACGGCAATGCGCAGTCTACGCTGTTTTGTCGTAATAAGGATAAGGTTGCTGAGATTTGGCATGGTCGCCGGATGGGCTATGAGCAAGCTAAATCGCAACTAGAACTTGACCAAACCTTTGCGCTGAGTGACTTAGACGACGAGCTATTAAATCTCGTGAATGGTCGCAAGGTATTATTCTACGGACAAGGCACATATAACGCCTTTGATGATAAGGTTTGGCAGTTACTAAGTACATTGCGTGGCGCACCGAAAAAGGGCTATCGTGCCCCTGAGATCATCAAAGATATTCGCCCACTCGTCCATGAAATGCGCTTATTTAAATCGGATGCTGAAATCGCCATCATGCGCGAAGCGGGCAGAATTAGTGCTGAGGCGCACAAACGCGCGATGCAGTTTGCAAAGCCGGGCGCAACGGAATACCAGCTTGAAGCCGAAATTCATCATCATTACGCAATGAATGGTGCGCGTCACCCAGCCTATGGCACCATTGTTGGCAGCGGCATCAATGCGACGATTTTACACTACACCGACAATTGTGATGCGCTACTGGACGGCGACTTAGTACTGATTGATTCGGGTTGTGAACTTGAAGGCTATGCGGCTGATATAACTCGCACTTTCCCTGTAAACGGCCAATTTACTGATGCGCAGCGTAAGATTTATGAGTTGGTATTGGCGGCGCAAAATGCGGCCTTTGGTGAAGTAAAACCGGGTGGTACATTAGTTAAAGCCAATCAAGTGGCGATGACTGTATTGACTCAAGGACTAGTAGATTTAGGCATTCTTGCGGGCGACGTTAACGAACTCCTAGAAGCGCAGGCATGCAAAGCATTCTACATGCATGGTTTAGGTCATTGGCTAGGTCTTGATGTTCACGATGTCGGTGAATACAAGTTAGATGAAGCGGATCGTCCATTTGAACCTGGCATGGTA
The DNA here is from genome assembly GCF_001709235.1 of Pseudoalteromonas sp. BMB. Lineage (NCBI taxonomy): Bacteria > Pseudomonadati > Pseudomonadota > Gammaproteobacteria > Alteromonadales > Pseudoalteromonadaceae > Pseudoalteromonas > Pseudoalteromonas sp. BMB. The sequence goes on along the minus strand of NZ_MBQA01000171.1, from coordinate 49,949 downwards.
CTTACCATTGAGCCGGGTCTGTATTTTGACGAAGATGCGCAAGTTCCTGATGAGTATAAAGGAATTGGCATTCGTATCGAAGATGATCTGTTGGTCACCGAGTCAGGTTATGAAAACTTAACCGCACTGGTGCCAAAAACCATCGCAGAAATAGAAGCATTAATGAATAACTAGTGGACACTTTGCGTGCAACAGTTTGATGTCGTCGTGGTTGGTGGTGGTATGGCAGGAGCCAGCGCCGCCATCGCCATAAAAAAAGTCTCTCCGCAGGCAAAGATTGCGGTTATTGAAGCCTTTGCGCCAAAAGGTAAACAGCATCCAAGTTTTGACGACCGTAGTATTGCGCTTGCTGCGCAATCGGTCGCATTTTTGGGCGAGCTAAATCTATTTAATCCCGAGTGGCAGTACGTTGAGCCAATTACACAAGTGAATGTTTCTGACAGAGGTCACTTTGGTAAAGCGTGGATCAATCCTGAAGACTACAACCAAAAAGCGTTAGGCTATGTGGTTGAAGTCAATCCCTATGGCAGCTTTTTACACGAGCAGTTGAGCAATCTTGATATTGCACTGTTTTGCCCAAACCAAGTGGCGCATATACATCAACAACCAGAGCAGGTTGAACTGACGCTCGATAATGGCGAGCAATTACAAAGTCGATTACTGGTTGTTGCGGATGGCGCGCAATCTCCCACGCGGGCTAAGCTCAATATTGGCTTTGATAGCATAGGCTACGAGCAAGGTGCATTGATTGCCAATGTGCAAATCGACACGGCACATCGTGGTCAGGCGTTTGAGCGTTTTACTGAACATGGCCCGATGGCACTTCTGCCAATGAGTGATAATCGTTATTCGCTGGTGTGGTGTATGCCAAATGAGCATCTTAGCGAGTTTGAAGCGATGACAGCACACGAGTTTTTAGCTGCATTGCAGCAAGCCTTTGGATATCGCGCTGGGCGCTTTGTGCAAGTGGGTATGAGAGCAAGCTACCCTCTAGTGCTTGGGCGAGTAGAGCAACTCACTCATCATCGCGTGGTGGTGATTGGCAATGCGGCGCATGCCATACATCCCATTGCAGGACAGGGCTTTAATTTAGGTCTACGAGATATTCAAGTCCTAACCTCACAATGTCAGGCAAATACGCCCGATGAGTGGGGTAGTTTTCAATTTACGCGTGCTTATCAACTGGCGCGAGCGCAAGATATTAATACGGTGATGACATTAACCGATGCGCTCGTTCGACTATTTTCAAACTCATCAAGAACCTTAGCCTTTGGCCGTAGTTTAGGTCTACTTACCATGGCGCTGTCCAAAACAGCAAGAGCGCCGCTGGCCAAGCAATTGATGGGATATAAAGGATAAAGGAGTTGGCATGCAACAAGTTCAAGTTTGTATTGTTGGTGGTGGATGTGTTGGTTTAACGTTGGCGCTGGGGCTTGCGCAGCAAAATATCTCGGTATTAGTGCTAGACAGTGGTGAAAAACCAACACCATTGGCACAAGAATACAGCGCACGCGTGAGTGCGATAAGCGCTGCAAGTCAGGCTTTATTTGAGCGCTTGGGCGTGTGGCCTGATATTAAAGCGCAGCGCGCCGCAGCATATACTCGTATGGATGTACGCGATAAAGACAGCTTTGGTAAAATCGCCTTTGATAATGTCTCGTTAGACTTACCTGAGCTTGGTCACATCATTGAAAACGACGCCATTCGCTATGCGTTGTTAACAGCACTCGAAGCACAGCAATCGGCCAAACTGATGTGGAACACAAAATACCAAAGCTTGCATCAAACAGACACAGATGTGTTGCTAACCTTAGCTACTGGTGAACCTGTGATGGCTAAACTAGTGGTGGCGGCTGATGGCGCACGTTCGGCTATTCGCCAGCAGTTTAATATGCCAATCACGTATTGGGATTATGACCACCATGCGCTGGTTGCAACGATAAAAACCGCAGCGCCTCATGATGCAACAGCAAGACAAGTGTTCCTTCCTGATGGACCGCTGGCCTTTTTACCGCTTGATGACCCATATACTCATTCAATTGTATGGTCTACCGCACCGGATAAAGCAAAGCAGCTACAAGCCATGCCGGTCGAGGCGTTTAATAAAGCATTAAGTGCTGCAATTGATATGCAGTGCGGTGTGTGTGAATTGATTAGCGAAAGACATGTTTTTCCTTTGACCATGCGTTATGCAAAACAATGGGTGCAAGGGCGGATCGTTTTAATGGGCGATGCGGCACATACCATTCACCCGCTTGCAGGTCTTGGCATGAATTTGGGGTTAAAAGACGCTGCGTATCTGATCACCTTGTTATCAGCACCGCAAGAGCAATTTGCCAGCACACGGATACTGCGCCAATATGAGCGCAGCAGAAAAGCAGATGCCCAAAAGCATATTGCCATGATGCAAGGGCTTAAAGAGCTGTTTACAGGCAATCACCCATTGAAAAAGCTAGTGCGTGGTGTGGGCCTGAGCTTGGTCGACAACCTCGGCCCAATCAAGCATTTGTTCGCCAAAGAAGCGATAGGCGGTAAATAAAAAGATCCCCGCGTAAAGCGTCTCTCACATAAGCTTTATATTGCTGGTAGGAGCGGGTTCACCCCGCGATCGTTTCAACAATCTCGCCGTATAAAGCGTCTCCCACAGAGATTTTATATTGCTGGTAGGAGCGGGTTTACCCCGCGATCTTTTAACCTAACCTCAATGCGATAAACTCAGCAAGTTTATCAACCGCGTGGGCGGATTCTTGGGTGTTTTTGACAAGGCTGATACCGATTTGGCCGAGTTCGGGTAATATTTGGGTTTGGGTCTGATAAGGCAGCTCTGCTGGCACGGTGCTTTTGGCCAGTACGGTGATCCCAAGTCCCTCTTTTAAAGCAGCGGTAAGGCCAGTTAAGTCGGCGTTGCTATATACGATACGGTATTGTAATCCAGCTTGCTGCAACGCCTCGATAGCGCGGCGGCGATAAATACAGCCCTCTGGTGCGGTGACTAAAGTGACCACCGAATGCTGAGCAAGCGATAAATCGCCAACCCAAACTAATTGATCCTGCATAAAGACTGGATATTTAGAGGATGAGAGTTCTTCGTTAAGCGCTAGCACCAAATCAAACTGGTCTTGCCTTACCACAGAAAGTAAGTGTTTACTCAATCTTGATTTAACTTCCAGCGCCACATCAGGATATAAAGAAACGAAATCGCCAATAATAGAAGGTAAGATCCGTGCTGCAAACTCACTTGGAATGCCTAAACGCACTCGGCCCGTCACACTCTCAGAGGTAAATTGCTGAATAATTGCATCGTTCTGCTGCAGCATTTGTTTGGCTAGGGGCAAAAGTAGCTCACCATATTGATTCAACACCTGCCTTTGGCCCTGCTTTTTAAACAGCTTGCAACCTAGCATGTCTTCTAAACGTTTGATTTGCAAGCTAACAGCAGGCTGAGATAAGCCAAGCAACTCACCGGCCTTGGCAAAACCACCGACATCAACCACAGTGACCAGTGTTCTTAATCCATCAATTGATAAGTTTTTCATATAAGGAAATGCAATTTATAAAACCCAAGTACATTAATATTATTTATCAATTGATAAGTAAATACAATTTGTTGTTGAGTTTGCGCATCCTTATACTTTTGCTCATCGAAATTTCACTAAGGTAGTGCCATGAGCGTCACGCCAATTATCTTTGCAAAGCACCGTCAGGGCAGTGTTCCGGCGCAAAACCATTACATGCCAACTGATGCTGTTGTTGTACTCGATTTCAGCGGCTTTGAGACCACGCCTTTCTTAAGCCAAATTCTTGCACTTAACTTGAATAAGTTAATGGCACCGGGCTTAGGTTTTCAAGGCAAACTAGACAGTGGCGAAAATTTCGCCGTGTACTATTTTAGTGAAACGGCTTACCGTTTTGTTGTAAGTGAAAGCGCAGCCGCTGAGCTGGCAACACTGATTGATAGCCATGCTGACGAGTTTGATATTGAACTGGTACGCCGTCATGATTTAGTTGCTGCCACCATAAGCGGTGAGCTTGCGTTTGAGCGTTTAGTCAGTGACTTTACGTTAACGCCAGGCCTTAGGATCTCAGATAAAAATGCCTGCTATGGCAAGCAAAGCGGTGAAGTATTTATTACGACCTTGCTGGTGGACGAACAGCAACAGTATCAGTTGATTGCGCAAGCTGCTGTGTTAGATAAGTGGCAAACGACGCTCACTGACGCTGGTTTTAAACTCGTTTCATAAATTCCGTGCAGTTATCGTAAGCGCGATAACAATAACCCCCTCAGCGCCAACCGATGGTGGCTGAGTAAAAAAGTGAAGGATAAGTATGACTTCTAAAACAGTACTACACGCGAAGCACCTAGAAGCTGGCGCGAAAATGGTAGACTTCCACGGTTGGGAAATGCCAATCAATTATGGCTCACAAATTGAAGAGCACCACGCGGTGCGTCAAGACGCGGGCATGTTTGATGTTTCACACATGACGATTGTTGATATCGAAGGTGTAGACGCAAAGGCATTTTTACAAAAGCTAGTTGCAAACGATGTAGCTAAGCTTACTGTGGCTGGTAAGGCGCTATACACAGGCATGCTAAACGAGCAGGGCGGCGTGATTGATGACCTTATCATTTACTTCTTCACTGAAACGCAATATCGCCTAGTAGTTAACTCTGCAACACGCGAAAAAGACCTTGCACATATCGGTGCGGTAGCAGCAGATTTTGAAGTGACAGTTACTGAGCGTCCTGAGTACGCGATGATTGCGGTACAAGGTCCAAACGCAAAAGCAAAAACAGCAACTATCCTGGACGAACAACAACAAGCGGCTGTTGAAGGCATGAAGCCATTCTTTGGTGTGCAAGCTGGCGACCTATTTATCGCAACAACAGGCTACACTGGTGAAGAGGGTTATGAGATCGTAGTGCACAACGATGGTGCGGCGGACTTATGGCAAAAATTATTAGACGCAGGTGTGCGTCCAGCTGGCCTAGGTGCACGTGATACGCTACGTTTAGAAGCGGGCATGAACCTTTACGGCTCAGACATGGACGAGACGGTGTCTCCACTTGCAGCGAACATGGCATGGACAATTGCATGGGAGCCAGAGGAGCGTGACTTTATCGGTCGTGCAGCTATCACTAAACAGCGTGCAGAGCAAAGCACTGATAAGCTGGTAGGTTTAGTCCTAGAAAGCAAAGGCGTATTACGTGGTGGTTCTAAAGTTATCGTAGAAGGTGGCGAAGGTGTTATCACTTCTGGTACATTCTCACCAACTTTAGGCTTCAGTGTAGCGCTTGCGCGTGTACCTCGTTCAATTGGCGAGACTGCACAAGTTGAAATGCGTAAGAAGCTAGTTGATGTTAAAGTAGTTAAGCCAAGCTTCGTTCGTAACGGCAAGTCAATTATCTAGTTTTTATAGATAATAAATAGAATAACATTGATGTCGCTCACGGGGTGACATCGCAACCGACCAAAGGAACAAAAAAATGAGCAACATTCCTAGCGAGTTAAAGTACGCTACTTCACACGAGTGGGTTCGCGCTGAAGGTGACGGCATATACACTGTTGGTATCACTGAGCACGCACAAGAACTTCTAGGCGACATGGTATTCGTTGAATTACCAGACGTAGATGATGAAGTTGACGCAGGTGAAGACTGCGCGGTAGCTGAGTCTGTAAAAGCAGCATCAGACATCTACGCACCAATCGGCGGCACTATCGTTGAAATCAACGAAGACCTAGAAGATGCGCCTGAAACTGTAAACAACGATGCATACGGTGACGGTTGGTTGTTCAAAATTAAAGCGTCTGATGAGTCTGAGCTAGATAACCTACTAGACGCTGAAGGCTACGCAAATTCAATCGACGAAGACTAATTTGTTGATAGCAATAAAAGCCCCTTTTTAGGGGCTTTTATTGTTGCTTTTTGAGCAAGGGTGCTTGCTCAAGGTATGACGAGATCATGCCAACGTTTTTAGAATACTGCCGTTACCAAGGTATCTCATTTAGATAAAAACAGTATTCACCTTTTTCATTTGGATCATAGGAACCTGGACTAATGTCAAACGCCAAATCTCTTGAACAGTTAGAGCAAAAGCAAGATTTTATCCGCCGCCATATTGGGCCAAGCCCAGCACAGGTGAGCGAGATGCTAAGCGCTCTTGGAGTATCTAGTGTTGAAGAGCTGATCGGTCAAACTGTACCTGCTTCAATTCGTTTAGAAGAGGGCTTACAGATCGGTGAAAGCCGCACAGAAGTGGAAACCCTAAGTTACCTGAAATCAGTAGCAAGCAAAAACAAGGTTTTCAAATCTTATATCGGTCAAGGCTACCACCCAACGCACGTACCTCACGTTATCCTACGTAACGTACTTGAGAATCCGGGTTGGTACACTGCTTACACCCCTTATCAGCCAGAGATTGCGCAAGGTCGCTTGGAATCACTACTTAACTTCCAAACGCTGACTATGGACATTACCGGCCTAGACTTAGCCAGTGCATCACTGCTTGACGAATCCACTGCAGCGGCAGAAGCAATGGCGCTTGCAAAACGTGTATCTAAAGCGAAAAAAGCAAACATCTTCTTTATTGCCGACGACGTACACGTACAAACTATCGACGTAGTATCTACGCGTGCTGAGCAGTTTGGTTTTGAAGTAGTAGTAGGTCCTGCTAGCGACGCTGCTAACCACGAGATTTTTGGTGCGTTATTCCAGTATCCTTCAACATCAGGTGAAGTGGTCGACGTTACTGACCTAATCGCACAAGTACAAGACAAAAAAGCGATTGCCTGTGTTGCCGCAGACATCATGAGCTTAATGCTACTTAAAGCACCTGGTAAACTAGGTGCAGACGTAGTGCTTGGTTCTGCACAGCGTTTTGGTGTACCTATGGGTTACGGCGGTCCACACGCGGCATTCTTTGCCACGCGTGATGCTTACAAACGTTCACTACCAGGCCGTATTATTGGTGTGTCTAAAGACCGTTTAGGTAACGACGCGCTGCGTATGGCGATGCAAACTCGTGAACAGCACATCCGCCGTGAAAAAGCCAACTCAAACATTTGTACTGCACAGGTGTTACTTGCGAACATGGCTGCGTTTTACGCGGTTTACCATGGTCCTCAAGGTCTTAAGATCATCGCTGAGCGTATTAATCGCCTTGCAAGCATTCTTGCTACGGGTCTTAAAGCAAAAGGCGTGGCACTTAAGCACGATACGTGGTTTGATACCATTACCGTTAAAGCAGACGACGCTGACAAGCAAGCGGTTGTGGCGCGTGCAGTAGCAAAAGGCGTAAACTTTGCCCTTAACCACAACGGCGAATACTCAATTGCCGTAAACGAAACTACTACGCGTGCAGACGTAGCTGAGCTATTTGACATCATTTTAGGTGACGACCACGGCCTAAATGTAGATGCGCTAGACGCACAAGTATCAGGCGAGAACATCACAGGTATTCCTGCAAGCCTAGTGCGCGACGACGAAATTTTAACGCACGCAAACTTCAACAGCTATCACAGCGAAACCGAGATGCTGCGTTATATCAAGCGTCTTGAAAACAAAGATTTAGCACTAAACCACTCAATGATCTCATTGGGCTCGTGTACTATGAAGCTAAACGCAACCGCTGAAATGATCCCAGTAACTTGGCCTGAGTTTGCAGAGCTACACCCGTTCTGCCCAATCGATCAAGCACAAGGTTACAAGATCATGATGACTGAGCTGCATGACTGGCTTGTGAACATCACAGGTTACGACGCAGTATCACTACAGCCAAACTCAGGTGCACAAGGTGAATACGCAGGTCTTATCGCGATCCGTAAGTACCATGAGTCTCGCGGTGAAGGCCACCGTAACATCTGTTTGATCCCAAGTTCAGCGCACGGCACAAACCCAGCGTCTGCACAAATGGCAAGCATGAAAGTGGTTGTGGTTGACTGTGATAAAAACGGTAACATCGATATGGAAGACCTGCGCGCGAAAGCCGCAGACGTAGCTGAAAACCTATCGTGCATCATGGTCACTTACCCGTCTACACACGGTGTGTACGAAGAATCTATCCGTGAAGTATGCGACATCGTGCACCAGCACGGCGGCCAAGTATACATGGACGGCGCAAACATGAACGCGCAGGTTGGGGTAACTAGCCCAGGTTCAATCGGCTCTGACGTATCACACTTAAACCTACACAAAACATTCTGTATTCCACACGGTGGCGGTGGCCCAGGTGTTGGTCCTATCGGTGTTAAATCGCACCTAGCGCCATTTATGCCTAACCACAGCGTGATCAACGTGGAAGGTACAAACGTAGGCAACGGCGCGGTTTCTGCGGCACCTTACGGCTCCGCTGCTATTCTACCTATCTCGTGGGCATACATCGCGATGATGGGCAGCGAAGGCCTAAAACAAGCAACAGAAATGGCAATCGTGAACGCTAACTACCTAACGGCTAAGTTGAGCGAGCATTACCCAATTCTATACCGTGGCCGTAACGACCGCGTTGCCCACGAGTGTATTGTTGATCTTCGCCCACTGAAAGAAGCCACAGGCATTACCGAAATGGACGTTGCTAAGCGTCTACAAGATTACGGCTTCCACTCACCAACGATGTCGTTCCCAGTAGCGGGCACACTTATGGTTGAGCCAACGGAATCTGAGTCTAAGGTAGAAATCGACCGCTTTATCGAAGCCATGGTTTCTATCAAAGGTGAAATCGACAAGATTGCATCTGGCGAGTGGTCTATCGAAGACAACCCATTAGTATTTGCGCCACACACGCAAGCAGACGTACTAAGCAACGACTGGAACCGTGCATATGATCGCCTCGCAGCGGCATTCCCAGTACCAAGCGTAGCAAAAGACAAATTCTGGCCAACGGTAACCCGTATCGACGACGTATACGGCGACCGTAACCTAATTTGTTCTTGCCCCGCGGTTGATACTTACCGCGATGCGTAAGGGTTTGTAAATCGCGCTTGAGCGCGACTTAGCAAATATTGAAAAGCCGCCCTTTGTAAAAAAGGGCGGCTTTTTTGTGGATGTAGATATGGTAGTGGCTCGTGTTTGACTCTTTTCTTGGTTTGTGGGAGCGGCTTCACGCCGCGATCCCTTATAGCAACGCATAGCTGAGACTTCACACCAAATCTCTACGTAGGTCGCCATTTATGGCGACAAATAATATACCTCTCTGGTTTTGCCTCGCCGGCGAAGCGACAAAAGGTACAGTTGAAGGCTGGATTCAAAAACAAGTCGCGACATAAAGTCGCTGCTACGAATTGTTCGTAGCCTTAAATGGCAACCATCAAAAGATCGCGGCGTGAAGCCGCTCCCACCCGATCAACTTCAGCTCGGTATAGAGCTGCGTAGTGCTTTTGCCGCCATTGCTTACAGTCAGGCCTTGTTGTGTGCATTTACCGCCTTAATGGACGGTAATAGGGAGATCGTTTACTACTAACGATTGGCCATTTTGCTGAGCTCTAAGAAAACTGGATACCAAAACGTCGTTGGATAGGGTGCTGATGTCGTTAACGGTTTCGACCATGCAAAACGTAATGGACTCCCAACCTAAATCTTTAATAAAGGCTTCAAGTTTATTGATGTTATCTTCGTAGTTTTCGTCTGTGGTTAGCAGGCCGATGGAGTGTTTGTTGCCGAGTTTGTACTTCCCTTGCTGAGTGATGGCGCATTTGGCGTAACCACTCAACACATAAACTGTATTTGTGCTTTTGTTCATATTGGTGACATGCTTGAGTTTAATTCTGATTTTGATTTCAGATGCATTTTTTAAACCAAGCTTGTAAATATTGCTCCGCTGTTTGCTTATGTATTGAAAGTATTGAGAAAATTCATTGTGTATTTATCTTGATTATTGAACCCAGAAAAGGCGTCAATTTTTTGTGAGATAGAGTGATAGGGATTTCGCTTGAATTGTGTTTCTATCTAAAGCTACGCTGAAAACAAAGGGAGCTGAAGCATTACTTGTCGCCATAAATGGCGACCTACGTAGGGCACAATGCAAGAGCAAAGCTATAAAACCCAGCTTTTTCCGTGTGCTTATATCTGCCGCTTTGTCGAGATCAAAAGGAGCTGAAGCATTATTTGTCGCCATAAATGGCGACCTACTGGGCGTATGGTTGCACTGTAAAATGCTGGCTTTGCATTCCTTATCCTAGCAAGTTGTCTTTAAATCATCTCATTAATCTTGTTGCTGGTACGATGAGTTGTTACTCTCAAGTTCAATAAATAAAATTAAAGGTAACATCATGCAGGAATTTTTAGAAAAGTTTGCAATCACCACCAAAGTGAATGTGGTATGGGGCGAAATGGATGCGTTGGGGCATGTGAATAACGTGTCGTATTTTCGTTATTTTGAAACCGCGCGAATCGATTTTTTGACTCAAACGGGCTTACTTTCGGTATTATCAGAGCCTACCCATAGTCCGGTTTTGCGTGATACGTACGCGCAATATAAAAGACCCGTTACTTTTCCAGATACCTTGTATATTGGTTCATATATTACCGATATCAAAGAAGACCGCTTTACCATGCGCTATGAGGCGTTTAGTGAATCACAACAAGCAGTATGCACAACCGGGTATGCGAATGTGGTGATGTTTAATATGAAAACAGGTAAAAAATCGCCAATTCCAGAGAATATGCTAGCCATTTTGAAGCAATATGAGATGGACGATAATCAATAGAAGTGTAGAGTTTAGGTATTGCTTTGTATCGATGTTTGAAAAACTGTCGCGGCATAAAGCCGCTGCTACGGGAATATAAGATGGATGATAATCAGTAGAAACTCGGAGTTTAGGTGTCGCGTTGCGTTGTTGTTTTAAAGCTATCGCTGCATAAAGCCGCTGCTACGGGAATATAAGATGGGCGATAATCAATAGAAGCACGGAGTTTGGGTGCTTCGTTGCGTTGCTGTTTTAAAGCAGTCGTGGCGTAAAGCCGCTGCTACGGTAATACGAGATTGCGTTATGATTTTGATATCAAAAAGTGAGTAAAGCGACCAATGCCAATATTAACTGCGAGGCAGAATATCAAAGCGATAGTGACTGCTATCCAAGCTGAAGAGCAGTTGCTTCGAACGCGTTATCCTATTTTAAATCAGCAAAACGGTATTGCTATGGTTATTTTGCTGTTGTCGTTAAGTGCGCTAATTGGTGTTGCCTCGCTTTACTATTTTGCCGTTATTCCTGTATGGCTGTGTATTATCTTAGCGGCTTTTATTACCTCTATTTCTCATGAACTTGAGCACGATTTGATCCACAAGCAGTATTTTAGTGACCGCCCATTTGTACATCACTTTATGATGTTGACGGTGTGGCTGATGCGGCCCAATACGGTGAATCCTTGGTATCGCAGGCAAATTCATTTACATCACCATAAAGTGTCTGGCACTGAACAAGACTTAGAAGAGCGCTTGGTGGGTAATGGTATCCAATCTCCTTGGTTGCGAGCTGTGGTGGTTACAGACGGGTTGTTAGGTTTATTATTGAATGCCAAGCGGTTTAGTCGAGAAATCAAGGGTTTTACGTTTTTGCAGGTCTTTAATGCTGGCTTTCCGCTTGCCACGGCTTATTTTGCGACTCTATATGGTGTGATTGCTTACTACATGCTGCAATTTGTTCAGCCATTTGAACTACCCAAATGGGGAGCTGAGTTACTAGCGGTTGCTGAGTTTTTAATGGTGGTGCTGATTGTGCCTAATATGATCCGCTCAGCATCTTTAAACCTCGTCACATCTTCAATGCATTATTATGGTGGCGTGAGTAACGTATTAGAGCAGACCCATGTGATCACCAGTCGCTGGTTTTTACCGTTTCAGTTATTTTGTTTTGATTTTGGCCGTACGCACACGATCCATCACTTTGTACCTAATCAACCGTTTTATATTCGGCAATTGATAAGTAAAAAAGTACGCCCAGTTATGGCTCAGCACGGAGTACGTTTTGATGACTTACAAAGCCTAAAAAATGCAAATCACTACCCGGTCGAAGAGCGGGTTAGTTAAAAATAAAAAGATGCTTACAGCAAAAACTTATCAAACCGTGAGGCGGTTATTGATATCACGGCTGGTGAGTATCTGACTAGCATCAAATCCAGTTGAGCGTTTTGCCATACGGTCGTATAACAACACGTTGACTGTCGCGGCTAAGTTCATGCAGCCTGTGGTTGGTACATACACCACGGCATCGGCGGCATCCACGATTTCTTGTGGCAGGCTGCCATCTTCAGGACCAAAAATGTATAACGCATTGTCGGGGTGAGCAAACTGTGGCAGTGGAGTTGCGCCCTCAACCAGCTCCACACAGACAAGCGCACGGCCAGCTACTTTTAAACTGATAAAATCATCAACTTGTTTGATGGGAATGTTGTCGGCAACGTTTTTTGTATCCGTATGATACTTTGCAGCCCTTGCATAACGATTGCCACTAAAGTAGATGGCTTGCGCATCATAACAACCTGCGGCCCGTAATACGCCACCCACGTTGGTTGGTGATTTAGGGTTTACCAATCCGATTGCTACAAATGACTCACTCATACTTTTTAATTCTCACTATACCGGCAGTAGTACCACCAAAAATTCGACGAGCGATTGTATCATGCGCGTGATTTTGTGCCAGTTGGTATTGTTGGGGGAGAGCTGGTGATGTTGTCGAGCTAAAGCTCGACCTACGCTTTTGCCTGGGATTGGGTAATCTGCGTTCTTGGGTAGAGCCGATGTTGTCGAGCTAAAGCTCGACCTACGTTTTTACTGGGGTCGAGCGATCTGCGTTTTTGGGTAGGGCAGATGTTGTCGAGCTAAAGCTCGACCTACAGGCGTTGGGCTTAGTAGTCTTCTAACTCATCGTCAGATAAATCGTTTGATTTTCTATAGCCTGGCTTTGCTAAAATCTCAACATAAAAGGAAGTGAGGTTTTCAGTTTGCGTTTTATCAATCAACTTGTTTAGTTGTGATAGGTGCACCGGCTCGGCTTCAGCTTCTGTGTTACCAAACTTACAATCAAAATCCCAATAATCAGCTCCTGCTGGCAAAGTTTTGTTGCGCTCGCGCTTTAGGTATTTTTTAAGCTCATGCTTAACCGCGTCAACGCGTCTTTCAAGTTTGATTTTAGGGTGAATTAGTTCAAATGTCTTTTTCATAGTTGCCTTCAAGCAAGAAATACTCAATCGGCAAAACAGTATGCCTGAGTAGATAATGTGTATTGATTTAAGCGTAAAGCTTACGCGCGAATAAATACAGGAATGTAATAGGATATTTTACGTTATATTTTGTGAACTGGCGAGGGACTTTATGAGTGTCCAAAAGAATAAAAGCTGAGTTGGTTGCGCGAGTTCGCAGCCAACTCATATTACTAACGTAACCATTGATAATGGCGGATTAATTCGCTTTTGGTTGCGTTTGAGTTGTGGGGGCTGCGGCCAATTTACGCTCCAAACGCTCTAGTTTTTCTGCCAGTGCGGTTTGTGTCATCTCTATTTGGGTAAGGCTTGCGCCGATCTCTATCTGTTTAGAGTCTCTGCTTTGCGCTTGAAACTTTAACTGATCAACATCGCCATTAATGGCTGCAATTTGATTTTTTAGCACACTAGCGGCTTGCTGTTGTTCTTCTAATAGCGATAGTTTTAAAGCAAGCTCCGTTTGACTCTGCGATAGCGTTTCTACTTTGGTAGTCGTACTGGTCTGGTTTTTAGCGTTATTACTTGCTTGCTCTTCGAGCTTTTTGATGTCTGATTGGTTTCTTCGCCACGCTGACGCCCATAGTTTATCCATCTGCGACCAAAGCTCGTCTGTGCGCTCGGTTAGTGTGTTCAATTTTGCTTGCATTGCACCCGCGGACAAGTCCATCTCTTCATCTGTGGCGGTGAGGGTATGTTCAAGCTCGGCAATGCGATTTGTTGATTCGAGTAATTGTGCCCGGGTTGTTAAGTTTTGTTGGTATAGCGCAAATGCCGCAGCGGCCAACGCAATAATCGAGATTGCACCTAACCAATTCGTCATCCCCATCCCTTTGGTGGGCTGGCTTGTTTGTTTGGTACTTTCTTTTGGTGCTGAGGTTTTACGGCTCGCTTGAGTGGTGGAGTTTTTATAGGCTTCAACCTGATCTAAATCTGGCGTAATACTGGGAAGCTCAGGTTCAATTCTCTTATCCAACGTACTTTCCTCTTTTTTGAGATTTATAAGGAGCCTTAGCAGCTTACTTGAAAATAACGCAATATGGAATCGGCTGGGTTAAGTGAGTCGATGGAGAAAGGGGAGAGCTTTGTCGATTATAAAAGCCAAAGGTGCTTTCTGGTTTCGTAGTTAATTTGAACTTACCGTTACTGTGATGACATCTGAGTAAGTACCCGCGGCATTTAGGCCGTTGGAAAGCGGGGTGATATTCAACGGCGTTGCTTTGGTTTCACCACTACTACCGGTACCTGCAGCTGTTGCATTGGTGTGCTGATATACACCATTTTGCAGATCTATCCCTTCGCTATCACCAATATTTAGGGTGTAAGCCAGTTTGCTGCCTTGACCATTATCGGAAACTAAAAATCCGCCATTGGCAGAGCTATAAGAAGTGGTTGCGTTTTCGCCAGTATTGCACCAAACCTCTAATACGCCAATCTGCTGGGTTGTTTGGGATGCGTCTAGGTTTAGTCCCGTAGTGTTGTTTTCAGTACTAATTGTTTTGCAAGTGGGGTCTATAGTGCCTTCAAAGGAGAATTTACCTTCAGAAGCCGTTGTATCAATAACTGCAGCATGCACAAACATAGGTGCGCTTACTAAAACTGCAAAGAGTGATTTTTGTATGGTGTTCATGGCTTCTTCCCCCCTCAAATAAAGTACAGCAGTTATGTCTCAATTTGCAAGTGAAATGCCACGGGCTACGGGATATTTTATCTGTAGGTTTGGGGAGAGTAGAACATTATCTTAGCGCTATAAAGTAATCGCCGGGATGTATAATTACTTGCCCGGCCATTTACTTTATTTGGGGGAAGGCAACGAGTGCTTTTGTCAAACGCTCACTGCCCCATTATATTGTTAGTTAGGGCTAACCGTTACAGTGATGGTATCAGAGTATGTACCCGCATCGTTTAAGCCATTTGACTGTGGTGTGATCTTTAACGTAGTTGCTTGCGTTTCACCTGCGCTGCCTGTGCCTGCCAGTGTAGCTAGGTGCTTATAAGTACCGCTTTGTAAGTCAACACCTGAAGTGCTGCCAATATCTAGCGTGTAAGCAATTTTGCTGTTTTTGCCGTTATCAGCAACTAAGAAGCCGCCGTTAGCAGAGCTATATTCAGTTGTTGCATTTTCACCTGTGTTACACCATACGTCTAGCGTACCAATTTCTTGAGTTTCTTGAGTAGAATCTAGATTTAAGTTAGTTACGCTGTTTGAGCCACTATCAGTTTTACACATGGCTTCAATAGTACCTTCAAAGGTGAAGCTTGCTTCATTTCCTGTTGTTTCTACTACAGCAGCAGCCGCAGTCATTGACGTGATTGCTGAGGCAACAAATAGTGATTTAAGTAATGTGTTCATGGCGCATCCCCTTGAATAAAGTACGGCTTTATAATTTGTGTTAGGTTGAATACCTGGTTATTTCAAATTAAAAGCAATTGGTGTGCCAATGTTTTTGAAGTTTATTTAATTTTTTATTGTTTTGTTTTTTTGTTCTTATAATTCAAATTGTTATCTTGGGTAGACAGTGAGTGATAAATTGTCGCGATAGTAGCCTGCGGGCATAAGCTCGGTATTACCTAGCTGAAATTCAAAGCCAAACCACGAATCTCTGACGCCGGGATAGAAATTATAGCTTCGTGATAGGCGCTCAGATGACGATATTTTGACGTTATCGAAACTAATTGCGTAATCAATAAGGGCGCGTTTGTTGGTTTCATGACGCAAGCCGTTATATTCAGAGTCTAGGACGATATCGTATGAGCTATTACTCAATATTTTTATACCCCAGTAAAAGCGCATATTCGTTTTTAGTTCGCCTAAGTCTATGAGGTAGTGACCATCATCGCCCGACACTTTACCTTTGCTTGAGTTATCGAGTGAGATGGCGATTTGTGGCTCGGCGTAATAGGTCATCTCCAGATATTGCTCTGCGATGACCTTGTTGCGCCTTACAATAGACACTTTTACCGCACCATAGTAATAACCTGCAGGGAACAAACTATAGTGCCTTAAGCGCATCCACATTTGTGTAGAGCGGCTAGTTAAGGTTGCTTTGGCGATACCGTTTTTAACGTTAATACGTTTGTATTGAGAGTCCAACAGTCTAGCGTATTTATCTTCAGTCGGGCCCGAGAAGACAAACGAATAATAATATGTATCTTCAACCCAGATTTCATCGGCACAATCTAGTAGCGAATCCGAAACTTGTATTTTTAGCGGTAAATATACAGTTACTTGATTGCCATACTCTTCTTTTATCTCGGCTGAGTTAGAGGTCGCCAAAAAATTGCCATCACATTTGTTGCGCTTGGCCAATGCAACAGGCGAGATCAAATAGCTGAGTGCAAGCAGCAAAAATAGTGCGAACTTCATTTGTTTGGATCTCCCTGTAATTGTGCTTGCTCAAGCGTGATGGTGCCAATTTTGATAAATCGTTTTTCGCCATCATTCACGGTAAATTGTCCGACGATGTCATTAATTTCGATTAGGTAGCTACCTGTACTGATACCTTCTACAACAAATCGACCCACTCGGTTGGTAAAAAAGGTGCGATTGATTGGAGCGTTGTCACTGTCGCCGGCATTAGATTGCCTTATTACTTGTCCTCTTCCCAGTGCAATAGGTGTGCCTTGTTCGTCGACGACTGTACCTATCACGGTATAAGACAGGTCCGAACCTACTTGAATATGGTGCCCTGTATTGGCGCCACCGACTAATTTATAAGTGCCGGGACCCCAATCATAACCCAGAGGGGCGTTGGGTACATCAATATTAAATTGATAGTTGGTGTAGCCAGTGCCCAAGTCAATTAATGCGCCAATGTGTTGCGTTGGTTGGTTTTGTGCACGGCCAAAGCGGTCGACGTTAACTAATACGTCGTTATTTTTTAATGTTTTATGCTTAGTAACTACAGCAAAAGGAGTGGTAGTGGTGGCGCCCATACCAAAGTGACCATCAGCAAAACCTATACTTGACGATAAGTTAACACTGGCGGAGCTGTCACTCGTAAATTGCGAGCGAGTGTAATTACTTGCGGTCATATCAGCTCTAAAAAATGCGTTAGTATGGCTGGCTTTTAGCTGTTCTTGCCTATACCCACTGCCTTTTTCTGCCCGCAATTCATAGCCATAGTCATTGACGTAGTTATTGTTTGTTTTGGCATAGCTTACGCTGGCGACTTTACTACGGTTGTTATATTGAGCTCTCGTGCGGACGTTGTCTTGGCGGTTGTAATGGTTCCACGTAAAGTTAAGCACGAATTGATTTTCGGAGACGACACGAGGATCGTCACTGACATTATGGTTATATCCAACTCTTACCCTGGCCCCTTCGTAGCGAAAATTAAGCTCAGCAGAAAGGTTTTTAGTGACCAAATCTTCATTATTTACTTGCCGCGTTGCGTTGAGCGTAAAGTCTATGTGGTCGTTGATAATATAGCTGTAGTCAGCAAAAGCCCTCTTGTTATTGCTGAGCGTGACTTCTTCAAGCCAAGGCGAGTTGCTAAAGTCTTCCATGATTTCATAACCCAAACGTAAGTTGGGCGAGCCATAATTACCATGACCAAAAATACTATACTCTGTTTCTATCGAGAAAGCATTGCCGGAAATATCAGACGTTTTACTTTGCGAGTAACGCAGCGATACATTGCCCAAAGGGCTACTGAATGTGGTGATTGAGCCAAATACTTGCCCTTGTGGATGAGCCGCGCCATTAACTCCAAGTGAGAGTTTGTCGGTAACGCCATATTCGTAACTGCCAGAGAGCAGCGCGTCGTCGTCATAATGATAACGACCATCATCTACTACCGATAAAAAACCAACTGCTAGCGAGTAGTCACTCACACCTTGAGCTAATAGCCGAGAGTTATAGTGGCTAGTAAAATGGAAGTGCTGGGTTTCACCGTTGGCATATGTCGCAACAACGTGAATATTATTTATGCCTGAAGTCAGCGGTAAGTCATTGAGGTCATAGCGCCCCGCTTTGAGGCGTACTCTAGAAATCAAAAACTCATTAATAAATATCTCAAGTGTTGCAGGGCGGGGTAACATAAACTGTTGGCTGTTACCTGGGGTGATCTTACGTTGGGGTTGCAGCTTTGAATAGGCGCTTGCGACTTTGAAGCCTGCAAGTGGAGCACCCGATAAATGGCCATTGTTACTGCTTTGGGTATCGCCTAATGTGAATCGTCTCGGTTTTTCGGGCTGATCGTAAAATACAGCCGTATCACCACGGTAGACGTGACTTTGCTCGGTGCTGCCGCTTTCCCAAAAAACCGAACTGTGCATATTTATGCCGTTGCTACCGCCAACATTGGCATTTATAAGCCATTCGAATTGTGAGTGGTAGTTTTGATTATTGTCACTACGCTCATGGTTTAGGTTGAGATTATTCAGTAAAGCCCAACGCGCTTCTTGTGTTGGTTGTTCAAAGTATTTCTTTCTGCCATAAGAAAGCGTGTCTGTAGCCATGGCCGCTTCTGCTAGCGACATGTCTATAGTGAGATCTTGTGCCTTGAGATCAAGCGTAATTCCCTTTGCTTGTAACATATCTAGGGTGACCTCGTGCTCCTCAAGACTTGAGAGCCAATCGAGTACGTCTTTACTTAATACGGATTGTAGGTTTTCCTTCAGCTGCATGGCTGAAACCGATTTTAAATCGTATCCATCTACAGAGGCAGAAACTTGCCCCACCTCGGCATTATTCAGCCGAACGGGAAAATCCATTGAATAAACCGCCGCCCATGCGGGGGCTGTCCACATCAGATAAAGTGGAGTAAACCAAAATTGTTTTAAACGAGGCAAGCGCAGGCTTGAGCGCACAGTTAACATCTAGCTATTTTTTACTTAGAAGCCAGTAGATTGATAAGCTCTACTGTTTTACTCGGCTTGTCATTGAGCAATGGCTGTAAATTTATCACCATAGTGTGATTTGGCATTATAAAACGGCCCGCAGTAACTGACTGAAACTTCACCCAATCTATGACAGTTGCGCCATCGTGGAAACGGTATTCAAACTGCGATAAGTCCAGTACTCGGTCACCTTGGTTACTTAGGGTGAGTGTACATTCGGTTAGCTCTTCACATTGCAGCGTGCTGTTTATTTGCGATTGAACACCATCCGGACTAACAAACACTAAAGTGGCAAAGTTAAAGACCATTTTAACGCCAGATGCTTCATCTTCTCCGGGAAGTGGCAGCTGTTTGAAGACAATGCGATAAGACTGTGTTTGTTTGAGTTCGGGCGAACCTAGGTATTTTGCTCTGAATACTTGATAACTTTTTGCCGGCACTTCTACTTGCGGAGGGAGCACAATAAAGTCTTCTTCGGCGCTGATCAGCACTTCTTTTTGGTGCTCGTCAAAAGTACGTTTAAGTACCTCTATCTCGATGGGTAAAGGATTGTCACTGGGGTTTTGGAGGCGGTAGGTCACGAGTGACTTTTTACCATGTGACGAGAGGTCGACAATCATAGGTTGTACTTGGTAAGCCAAAGCCGGAGCTGCTAAACAAAACAGCAATAACAACAATATACGCATTCAAACTCCAACACTGAGAAGACCAAAATTTCCGCTATACGATACCCAGACTATTTGGTATTACAAGGGTAACATATACGCTTTTTTTAATAATAACCAAATAGTATGGTTGAAATTAGAAGAGTGACAGTTTTTCACAAACCCGAATAAATCTACATTGCTTCAGTCTTCAGGACCAAGCAAAGTAAAGGTTAAATGTTTACGCATATCCTTTAAGATCACCCCTTTTTTCAGCATGGCGGCGCTTAAACGCTTTTGCCATTTAAGGAGTTCTGGCTTTGCGGCTTCCAGTGCCTGTTCGTTCTCAAATTGGAAAAAGAGTATTAATGAGCCGGGGAACAAGTGATATTCCACATCAAACCAACATTGCACCATGCCGGGAATTTCTGCACGAGCTTGTTCTTCGAGTTTGTCTGCAATGGTCAGTACCAAGGCTTGTTGTTTTTCTTGTACTTTTGAGAGCTTTTTCATAATGCTATGGATGTAAGAGGCCAAAAGCCTAATTATAATCAAGCTTATGGGCTATCAACAACTCGAACTTACTTTGCCCTCTATTTTTGTAAAAACACATCGTTCTTATTTAACTAATCTAAATGAAGTGGTGTCATTAGAAAGTGATAATAATCAAAGCAACTTGAAATTAACCAATGGAGCAAGTGTTCCCGTCAGTCGTCGGCTTGTCCCGTCGGTTAGGGCGACGCTTAAAGCATCTAATAACTTCAGTTAAACCTTGAATATTGTAATTAGACCACGTATCACAAAGGACATTACAGTTTTTGATTTAAGTTTCTCATATGACATTTTCTGTTCACAAATATATCTTTGTGCCTCTAAAGTTGACTGGTTAGATCTAAATCTAATTTTATTTATATAAATGTAAAAAAATAGTGAATTTGTATCGCAGCTTTAGTAGTGTATTTAGTAAATAAGCGCAGCCTTACTAGCTAAGATGCTAAAGTTTCGTTGTGTAATGAAGAACCAAGGAAAACAAAAACTAAGGAAACGCATGAAATTATCGAGTGTACTTTCACTGGTCAATCAAGTGGAGAAGTCAAAATTTATAAATGCTATAGATAGGATTTGTCTAGAAGCTGTAAAGCACGACAACAAAATAGCAACTCAGTTAAATAAACTTGATGGTCAAATTAAAAATGCAACAAGTAATGATATTACTCAGCTATTTAAAATTGTATTACCTCACTTTGAAAAGTCGGTAAAAGAACAATTAGCGATGTTGGGAGCTCAAGCTACTCTTTTGACAAATATTCTAAGTCGAGATGGAAACTGCATTGCTAGGGTTAACTGGATTGAGTCTTTATATACAAAAGAATGGGAACTCATTGACTCCAAAGCTAACGAATTGCGTTCTGAAATTGCAAGTATCAGTGATGATGACATATTCTCCGAGGGAAAACGGTTAGGAATCTATCATGCTTGCCTAAAAGAAGCATATTCGAATGATGAAAGAAATAATAGAGAAGCGAAAATCACGGATGATGAACGTGGTATTCTTAATGTATTAGCTAAGCACCTTGATGTTACCTCAGATAATCAAGCTGGAATCGAGCATTTGATTGATCAAATCCCCAAGAATGGTGTGCAAGATGCAATTAATGATTTACGAGAAATTGGACTGGTTTTTGTAAGTAGAAAAAGGCAAACCGTATACGTTCCTGATGAAATTGTAAGCTTGTTTCACCGGCTACAAGGAAAGGAACTTGCCGACAAGCATCTGCTAAGAATTCTTAGAACCTTTACTGATGCGGAGCTCTCAAACGTACTTAAAAACCACAGAAAGAAAATTCGTGGTGTTGAGAGAAAAGATAAGATCGTAAATATAATCAAGTTGGGGCTGTCGGTCACTCAAATCCTAAAAGTGGACATGTTTAGCGAGGGTACGCCAGTCAACGATTGTAAAGATCGCTTAAAAACATTGATACAAGATCTAGATCTAGAATTGGATAAATTTGGTTCAACGATAGAAGAACGTATAGATCTAATCTTAAATGCTTTAAATCAAAGCTCGGAGCGAGAGTTTAATGCTTTAAGTGCTACAGGATTTAAAGAGCTATTTTCGACGCTGCAAAACCACTTCCCTTCATTAGCTACAATATTGAAACAAGAATTCGAGCTTGAAGAACAAGAGGAGCTAGATGTCGAGAAATTGCGGGCGCTGAGTATTACACCATATGATATTTTATATATGTTGACCAATGATGAAGTGAAAAGTGTTGTTGAAAGTATGGGGATTAAAAAGCGAGGAAACTTAAGGCTAAATATCCTTAGCAGCTTTGCTGATGCAACAGACAAACTGATTGATAATTATGGTGCTCTAGCGAGACGAGATTTGACTAAATTGAAAAGTGAAAATATAGAAGTAGCTGAAGCCGAATTAGGAGTTAAATTCGAAGAAGTAACTAAGGCAATATTTGAACAATTAGGTCTTGAAGTAGATGAAGATTTGAGACGTTCGATCAACACCTCGAAAGATAAGGCTGATATTCTCATTTCATTGAGTGAGGATGATGTAATTGTAGGCGAAGCGAAGACATGTAAAAACGGAGATTTTGCAAAGTACTCGACGACCTCAAGACAAGTAAAGTCATATGTAGGAAGATGTGAAGGTGCTGGTAAAAGAGTTGCTCAAGTTTTAATCGTCGCTCCCTCGTTTTCTGATGACTTTGTTGAGAGTGCGGAAATGGATACTGAAGTAAATATCTCTTTGCTGGAGGCTGATGGACTTAAGCGAATTCTGGATGCCTATAGAGCACGGAGAAAACCTAAGTTTTCAGCAAAATTGTTTACTAAAGGTGGCTTGTTGAAAGCCGATTTAATAGCTAAGAACATTTAAGTGTCAAAAGTCAATGAAGTCAGAAAGTAGCTTCTGACCTTTGTGATTTCATTGATCACTCAACATTAGTATCTCATCCACCAGCTGAGATACCTACTCGACCAAAGTGGTTAAACACTTTATTATCATGGCAGTATAAATTTCATGCAATGGGCATTGTTTGTTATGACCAAGGAAGGAGCGTTTTCACTCTTTACCAAGCTGAAGTTTTTGCTTGCTGCAATTGGCAAGCATTTGGATTTTATCTCCGTTGGTATTCCGTTTTATGTTGCTGGTGGATTACTCATTTATATTGGGGTAACTGAGCAATACGGCGCAGGTGTTGGAGCTGCTATTTTAGGTGCCTTGTTTATTTCGATAGTTGTGATGTTTTACGCTTCAACCAATTGGCGCTGAAAATACCCTTTTAGAAAATCGAGCAGTAGTCGCACTTTTTTAGAGTTGGCATTGCCTTCTGGGAAAACGCCATAAACATGTATGTCTGGCAGTGTGTAATCTTCTAATACGGGAACTAGGGTACCGGCCTGTATTTTTGGTAACGCATCGTAAGTTGGAATTCGTCCAAGACCATGACCTCCCTCAACAAAAGCGGTGCGAGCGGCGGCATTGTTGGTGCTTATATCGCCTTTCATCGTGATGCTATAAGCCCGAGCCCCTTTACTCAATGTGAGTGCGCCCGATGTCAGCTTGTAAATCACCCATTGATGCTGGTAGAGATCAGTGGGGTGTTTGGGGACGCCGTACTTTTGCAAATAGTCGGGCGATGCGCACAGGCAGGTTTTTAGCACTGAAAGTTTACTGGTTTGCAAACCTGAATCGGGAAGTGGTGCGCCTCGAATGGCCAGATCAATCCCTTCTTTGATGATATTGACGACTTCATCTGTGAGCATGATATCGAGCTGAATCTTTGGATACATAGCTCTAAACTCATTGAGTGCAGGCACTATGGTTTGCAAGCCAACATTAACAGGGCAGGTAAGCTTTATTAGACCGATAGGCTCTTTCTTTAAATTCTCAATTTGCTGGTTTGCGGCAAAGGCTTGCTCTGCAATCACACGGCAGCGCTGGTAGTATTCGCGACCTGCCTCTGTAAGTGAAATAGTGCGAGTCGAGCGATTGAGCAATTTTATGCCTAACTGTGACTCCAGTTTTTTAACATGGTAGCTCACCACTGCGCGAGACAAATTTAAATGCCTAGCGGCGCCACTTAAAGTGCCTTGCTCGATAACTTGGGCAAAGACAACCATGCTTTTGAGTTGCTCAAACGAAATGTCCACGCACTACTCCATCGACTTTGATAAATTGATTGTATCAATTGTTTGAACAAAGAGTTAGCTTTTGTCTGCATTGTTTAACTAGTCTTAAGCTCATACTTTTATATTTATCCGCAGGCTAAATAGCCTGAAGTTTGAAGAAAGAATGAGAGGTAATTTTGATGACAGCAAAGAAAATTTTAATGGTGCTAACGTCACATGCAGAATTAGGCAACACAGGTGAGAAAACAGGGTTTTGGATTGAAGAGTTTGCCGCTCCCTATTATGCCTTTGTGGATGCTGGTGTAGAAGTAACGCTTGCTTCACCAAAAGGTGGTCAGCCGCCAATTGACCCAAAAAGCGAACAGCCTGATTTCCAAACCGACAGTACGAAACGCTATTTTGATGATCAAAAAACGCAGGAACTGGTGGCAAATACGGCGCCACTAGCTGAGGTGAGCGCGGCAGATTTTGACGCTGTGTTCTATCCTGGCGGTCACGGACCTCTATGGGATTTAGCAACAGATACCAACTCAATCCAATTGATAAGCGCCTTTTTAGCAGCAGATAAACCAGTTGGTGCGGTGTGCCACGCTCCGGCGGTGCTAATGGATGTAAAAACCACGTCGGGTGAGTATCTGGTAAAAGGTAAAGTGGTGTCCGGCTTTACGAATAGCGAAGAGGAGGCCGTCGGGCTGACTGATGTTGTACCGTTTTTATTAGAAGATGAGTTGGTTAAACGAGGCGCTGATTTCCAGAAAGTCGATGATTGGAATGTGTTTGCTGTTAGAGATGGCTTACTGTTTACAGGACAAAACCCAGCAAGCTCTGAACTTGTCGCTGAGAAAATGCTGACGTATCTAAACTAGCTGTAACCTGCTTATTAAAAGGAATAAATCATGAGTAACGCAATAAACCAAGCTCAAAACGCACAAACGAATCGTCGCATTACCTTGGCGTCGCGCCCACATGGTGCGCCAACGCAAGGAAACTTCAATTATGAAGAGGCACAGATCCCAACGCCAAAAGAGGGCGAGGTGCTCCTTCGTACCGTTTTTTTGTCGTTAGATCCATACATGCGTGGCCGTATGAGCGATGCGAAATCCTACGCTGAGCCGGTTGCTATTAGTGAAGCGATGGTAGGTGGCACGGTATGCCGAGTTGAAGCGTCAAATAACCCTAAATTCGCCAAAGGTGACTGGGTACTCGCGATGAGCGGCTGGCAAGACTATAGCGTTTCAGATGGCACAGGCTTACTTAAGTTAGACAGCAATTTACCTAATCCATCATATAGCTTGGGCGTGTTAGGGATGCCAGGCCTTACCGCTTACATGGGACTGATGGATATCGGTCAGCCAAAAGCTGGAGAAACTGTTGTGGTTGCCGCAGCAACCGGTGCTGTAGGCAGTCTTGTTGGACAAATAGCAAAACTGCAAGGCTGTAGAGTAATAGGCATTGCTGGTGGCGCCGAAAAATGCAGTTACGCTACCGAGACACTTGGCTTTGATGCCTGTCTTGATCACTGCAAGGATGATCTCGCTGAGCAGTTAGCGCAGGCATGTCCATCTGGTATCGACGTCTATTTCGAAAATGTGGGTGGCAAAGTGTTTGACGCAGTTATGCCATTGCTTAACTCAAGTGCCCGGGTTCCACTTTGTGGGTTGATCTCTCAATATAATGCCACTGAGTTGCCATCGGGGCCTGATCGTATGTCGATGCTGATGGCGACGCTGCTGATTAAGCGAGTGAAAATGCAAGGCTTTATTGTATTCGACGACTATGGGCATAGATACAACGAGTTCAGCGAAGCGATGCTGCCATGGTTAAACGCGGGCAAGATTAAGTACAAAGAGCACTTGGTCGAGGGGATGGATAACGCAGTCGAGGCATTTATTGGCTTATTGGAAGGTAAAAACTTCGGCAAACTTGTCGTGCGCTTAGGTCCAGACGAACTCGTATAATTAAATTTATCAGGAAAAATTAGATGTTAACTGTTCACCACTTAAACGAATCACGCTCGACAAGAGTACTTTGGCTTTTACATGAACTCGACATGCCTTATGACCTTGTGGAGCACCAGCGCAACCCGGAGACGCGTCTTGCACCCGAAAGCCTAAAACAGGTGCATCCGCTTGGGAAAGCGCCTGTGCTGGTCGATGACAACCTAGTCTTGTGTGAGTCAGGAGCGATTATGGAGTATTTGCTCGATAAGGCAGAAGACAGTAGTTTGCGACCAGATGCGGGGACACCTGAATACTATCAATATCAAGAATGGTTGCACTTTGCTGAGGGGTCATTGGCACTGCCGGTGATCGCATCTTTGATGATGAAGATGGAGCAGCGTGCGGGCGATAAACCAATGGATGGTTACATTGCTAAAGAAGTCAATGTCGACTTTTCTTATATAGATGTCACACTCGCCAAGCAAAGCTATTTCGCAGGCAACGACTTTACCGCCGCCGATATTATGATGACGGTGATGCTAGAAATTGCAGATAAAGTTGGTTTGCTCACAGCGCATGGCAATATCAAAGCTTATCTTGAAAAAGTGCAAGCTCGCGCCGCATATCAAGCTGCACGAAGTCACGGTTAGGCGGTTTAAAAGCCAGAGCTTTGCTCTGGCTTTTGCAAAAGTTACTTTCGCACGCCGACTTCTCCTACCTAAGATCGCGCCGTCAACATGTCTGCTTTTACATTTTTTTGCCGTTTAATAAGATGCCAGTCACCGAATTTCGAATCAATTCATAGCAGTGCCCTTCATTTGGTAAATCTTCTAAAGGAGAAGTTAAATAAGATGTTAATACTACCGTTTTCTATCTCTGCACTGGTTAAGTCGAATTAAACTCGGTGTTTACGAGAACATTTAATAACAACCTAAGCAGGTTTAACACTGTATGTTCTTCTTGGTTGGACTCAAAATAGAGACTTTACTCAGCTGGAAAAGGAGCCAGAATGAAAGCAAAATTGATATTTGCAAGCGCAGTATTAGCAGTAGGGTTAGTGGGGTGTAATAGCGACAGTAGTGGTCCTGATGATGGTCAATGTGGTGGTGCTGGCAACTCAAGGTTTGATATAACCGGCTTTAACCTCGGTGAATTTAGCGCTGATCAGGTAGATGAGTGGGTTAACACTGAATATGATGGCGTTGAACCTATTTCGTATCAAAAACTCGTATTTCAGCTTAAAGCTGATACGCAGTCTGTAGCGCAGTTAAGCGCACCGAGCTTTAAGTTTTCTTTAATTAGCACCGCTTATGCCTGTTCACCTGTTCCACCGTATACCAATGAAAAAATCACGGATATAAATATTACCTCTAGCGCTGCGTTTAGTGACGAGTTACCTACAGGTTCAAGCTTAAATGAGGTGTTCGACATCGTGTATATCGGTTCCGATTACTCTAATCAGGTTGATTATCGTAGGCTGGATAATGGTGAAAATGACTACTTTTCAATATCCGAATTTTTAGATATGGAAGATAAAAAAGCGAGCGAATTTATCCAGTTTGCTCTGAACAGTGAGCCCACTTACAAACAGAACCATGTATTTTATATTGAAATTTCACTGGATACCGGCGAGCAATTTTCGCTCGAATCTCAAGAGTTGAGTTTTGCCGAGTAGGTGAAATGAGAAAAGCGCTCAATATAAAGTTGAGCGCTTTTAACGTACTAGACAGTAAAATTTAAAGCTATTTGAGTCTGTCCATGAGGTAAACAAACTCAAGGCTATTTACCATCGCTCGCTGTTCATTGTTTGCAGCGCCTGCATGGCCACCTTCGGTATTCTCAAAATACAGCACTTCAAATCCCATATCTTTCATTTTAGCAACCATTTTACGTGCATGCCCTGGGTGCACGCGGTCATCTCGGGTTGAGGTTGTGAAAAATACTTTTGGATATTGTTTGTCTTTACTTAGGTTATGGTAAGGCGAGTACGTTTTAATGTATTCCCACTCTTCAGGAACATCTGGATTACCATATTCGCCCATCCAACTTGCGCCAGCGAGTAGCTTATTAAAACGCTTCATATCGAGTAATGGCACTTGGCAAATAACGGCGTTGTAAAGTTCAGGCCTGCGAGTGAAAGCGGCGCCCACTAGCAATCCGCCGTTACTACCACCTTTAATACCTAAGTGTTGAGGCTTGGTTACTTTATCTGCTATCAGCTGCTCTGCTACGGCTTCAAAGTCTTCATACGCCTTGTGGCGATTTTCTTTTAGTGCTGCTTGGTGCCAGCTTGGTCCATACTCACCGCCGCCACGAATATTCGCAAGCACATAAACACCGCCTTGTTCTAACCAGTTTTTACCAGTTGATGCCGAGTAGTACGGCTGCATAGAAACTTCAAAGCCACCATAGGCATATAATAAAGTAGGGTTGCTACCATCTAACTTGATATCTTTCTTATGAACAATAAAGTAAGGCACTTTTGTACCGTCTTTTGATGTCGCAAATTGTTGCTGGGTAACGAACTTATCTGCGTCGAAATGTGATTTATTACCTTTGAGTTTTGTTGTTCCAAGTGATTTACCGTCGACTAAGTAAAGACTGGTCGGTGATAAAAAGTCGGTGTAGGTGACAAAAAAGTCGTCTCTATTGGGATCAGTATCAAAAACGGATAATGAACCGGTATCAGGAAAGCTTACTTGGTCTATTTTCCACTGCCCATTCGCTTTAGGGATATAGCGGAAAACCTTATTCTTTACATCATCTAATACGGTAACTAGTATGGCTGATTTAGTAAAACTCAAATCTTCTATTGAGCGATTTGCTGTTGGTTTGATTAAACTCGTAAACTGGATATTTTTAGAATCCATATCGTTAATGTTGGCATATATTACTTCTGCTTGTGAAAAATGCTTCCAAGCAGATTTTAGCTGGATAAAGAGCATGCCATTGTTTAATCCGAGGAGGCTTGCGTCGCTAGGCACTGGAATTTTTATCTGCTTATCACCTTCGAGTTTATAGACATCGCGAGTATAAAAACTTGTAGAATCGTATAGAAAGTGATTTGTATTGCCTTGATCGTATATCGTAAAACCTCTGGCACTGATAGAACTTTTATTTGCCTGATAGACCGTTTTAGCATCTTTCAGCAGCGTACCGCGTTGCCACACTTTAACCGTTCCAGCATAACCTGAGTCAGTTAATGAGCCTTCTCCAAAATCTGTTGCAACAAATATTGAATTCTCGTTGAACCAAGATACTGAGGTTTTTGCTTCAGGTAAATAAAACCCATTTTTTACAAAAGATTTGCTTGGAATGTCGAACTCTCTCACGACTTTTGCATCAGCACCACCGCGCGATAAATACACCAAACAGCGTTCATACTTTGGATAGTGACAGTTCATCCCGCCATAAACCCAGTTTTCGTCTTCAGCTTTTGCTAGCGCATCTAAGTCGAGAACGGTTTCCCACTTAGGATCCGCTTTTTTATACTCTTCAAGGGTTGTTCTGTGGTATATGCCTCTTACATGATCCGCATCTCTCCAGAAATTATAGTAATAACCTGCACGTTCAGTTGCGTAAGGAATACGAGACCGATCATTGATAATATCTAATGTATTTTGAAAGATATGATTATATTGGCTGTGGCTTTTGAGTTGTTTTAGTGAGCTATCGTTTTGTGCCGTTACCCACTCTAGCGCTTGTTTGCCTTCAATCTCTTCAAGCCATAGGTATGGATCCTTTTCTAATGCCATAGATTTACCAGCAAAGGTGGTTAGCATACATAGTGTGACAATATTAGTAATTTTTTTTCTCAAAACTTAGTCCCTATTTTGTAGATGTTTATTACGTTTTATCACCAAATCGTTAAAATAGGAACGTGTGCTGATTAAAAAAACGTTATCAGCTTACATCGACTCACACTTAATCTGCTTGTGATGGAGAGAGCTGCGCTTCAATGGCGTGGATCAGCAACATTGCTTTATGCCACTGCTGTGAAAGTTGCCACATTTCCGCTAGTGTATTGATATTACTTACCATCTTATCTATCGCCAGTGACGCGTGAGTACCTGCTAGAATTAAGTCGTCTTTCACATCGTCATGTAAACGTTGCAATGTCTCTTGCGCCAACGACAGCTCTGCAGGTGTGACGCTTTGCCCATGTAAACTGGTTTTCATGAAGTGGCTAAGCTGGGCTTGGTATTCATTCAATTGTGCATGCAAGTCATGATGCTCTGCGAGTTGCTTATATGGAGCGTGTTCCGTTAATTGTTCCACACAGTGACTACAAGTAAACAAATACTGCTCAATACGCATGAGTTTAGCGAGTAGTGAGGTGGTCTGTGATGATAATGCTGATTGCTCTACCGACACAATAAAAAGGCTAATTTGCTGACACAGAGATTGGATTGCATGGAGTGCCTGTTCAACTGCGAGTTTATCGGTTGGGAGTAGGCATTTATCAAACTGGGCTAACACCTTATCTGCAACGAGTTTGGACTCAAGCAATAACGCATTGATTGCAAGCTCTGGCGTTTGGGCGATGGTATTATCTAAAAAGCGTGGCCTGGAAGCCGTCTCCTCGGCACTACAAAATCGTTTCATTAAAAAGCCAGCGAGCCTGTCATTGAGTGGAAAGATGAGTAGCACGCCCAAAATATTAAACAAAGTATGAAAAAGTGCCAATGACAACGCAGGATCAGCAGTGACGCCGAAAAGCGCGGTAAAATGGTTGATGAGATAAAACAGCACTGGCAACACCGCGAAAGCGACCATCGCAGTGAACACATTAAATATGACCTGAGCCGCTGCGACGCGTTTGGCATTAGAAGTTGCGCCAATGGATGCCAAGATAGATGTTGACGTGGTGCCGACGTTTGCGCCGATGACCATCGCGCCTGCGGCATATAATCCAATCATACCACTAGCAGCGGCGGTAATGGTCAAGGCGATGGAAGCACTGGAAGATTGAGTGAGAGTTGTCATCACCATACCCACCAGCAAAAAGGTCAACATGCCGTTTATTCCCTCTGCGGTAAATTGGCTTAAATCAAAAGCAGCGACAATATGCTCAAATGCGCCTTTGAGAATATCAATACCGATAAAAAATAGCCCAAAACCAACTAAGGCCATGCCTGCCGACGCTAGTCGCGAGCGAGGAAGTAGCAACTTCATCAAGGCACCAATGCCTATCAAGGGGAGTGCGATAGCTTGGATATTAAATTTAAATCCAACCGCGGCCACTAACCAGCCAGTGATGGTGGTGCCAACATTGGCGCCATAGACAATACCAAGCGCCTGATGCATGGTTATAAGACCTGCATTTACAAAGCCCAAAGAGGCCACAGTAACCGCGCTGGACGACTGCACTAAGGCTGTCATGCAAAAGCCAGATGCAATACCGCGCTGAGGGGTTTTGGTCCACACACCAAGCACTCGGCGCAGCGACGACCCGGCTGCTAGTTTCAGGCCGTCTGTCATCATGCTTATCGCAACTAAAAATATCCCCAAACCGCCGAGTAGCGTTCCTGCAAGTTGAAGTGTTTCCATATCCCTTCCACGTATTACATTTTTACTCTGTTTGCTTGTTGCACAATATCACTTTTGTTGTGCTTTGCTTTGTTTAACGTCAACTTTTACCGTAGAACTCAAACTCTGCAGAAATTGCATAGGCGTTACGCCGTTCCACGACTTAAACGCACGGATAAAGCTACGCTCATCTGAAAACTGCAGCGTGTGCGCCACTTCATACAAACTACTGCCTTGAGTCAGTCGCAGTTTGGCCTGCTTGTTCTGTACGTTATTTTTGAGTTGCCTAAAACTGGTTTGATACTCAGCGAGCCTTCGTCTTAATGTTGCCGGACTGATATTGAGCTTGTTAGCCATTTGTTCTTGGCACAGTGTTCCCGCGTTAAGCTCACTATAGACTTTATCGAGCAAGTTGGCATGGTCGTTAATCGACTGCTGATGATGGAGCGTACTTGCTAGCGAATGATAAATGGTATTGAGCGTTAGATGCTCTAACTTCGCCAAGTCTAATGATTGATTCGTTTCTTGGTATTGATAGGTGAGTAAGTAGCGATTGCTTAAGGGTTTAATGGGAATGTGGGTGATAACCGAATTTAGCAGCGAGTTTGAGTCACTTTTGGTCTGCACTTGTGTGAGTTGAACTTGGGTGGTTTCGGCGCACACATATTTTACGAGGCCGTGGATCAATATCAGCATGCTATCTAACATACAGCGAGAAAATTGCGCGTCAGCGGCCGTGGCATAGTCAAAGGCCGCATCATCAATTATGTAACTCACTTGAGAGTGTGATACCTCGCAGAAATTGTATGTTCCCGCGTGGATAAAGTTATAGCCTCGGGCAAGCTCTTGTAATAGCTGAGTAATGGTACGGCAATGACGCAGGCTATTGAATACAAATTCGTTGGTGCCCGGCAGAAGTTTTTTGCGGTTGAGATTTAGACTTTCGTCATTGAGTTCGACAGCACAGTGTTCCATCACGCGCATAAACTCAATGGCATCTAGGGCGTCAATGGCTTTATTGATAGCCAAAGACCGAGCGACCGCAGCAAATTCCAGTTTTGCTGCGGTGAGTGTGTGCTGCATCAATTGCACGTAGCAAGGTGCAATGGCGGTGTTTGACATAAATACGTAAGCTCATCCTGTCACTCTCAACAATTCAGTTAATCAACATCAACTCTAGATAGCAATAGTTTTGCGTTGCAACTTTAGTGCAGTATTTTGTCACCACTCATCTAGGGTGTACTTAACCAATTTTTGATTTGGTTGATTGCACTGGGCTCCCAGCCAAGCTCTAGATGGTTGGTGGCCACAACCGCTGAGCCAGCCAAGTTACTTATTCCTGTGCTGTCGATGCAGCTACTGATAAATACAACGCCATCGGAAGGGCCGGTATGTTCATTGTGAATAAATGCCATGTCGGCCTGATCGCCGCAAAGATTATAAACTTGAACGCTGCTGTCGGTGCCAGCGCTACGAACTTGGTCTACCAGTGAGTCGACCGTAAACGTTGCAATACCTCGGCCTTTGCTCACAAACCCTAAGCCACCGTAGTAAGTGGTGTACCAATCTTGCTCTGTGGTGGGGAGTGCATATTTATCATCTAGTGCTTTTAGCATCTGCGCGGAGCCGGGAAAATAAGGCGAGTCGTAAACCCACTCGGAACTTGAATACCATAAGCCAAAACATAATATCTGATCATGCGCAGTAGGCCCATTTATGCTGCCGCCACATTGCGAATAAGCACCATAGGTATGATTAACGCCGTGACGAAATGACCAATCAATGCCGTTGTTGGGGGCACCGAGCATCACTAGTTTGCGTACATCACTGTTGAATTTAGTGCTCCAAGCATTGGTCAAAGAAGAAATATACATGCGGGCATTAAACGCGCTTTTTGACCAAGTGACTAAATCGACTTGCGTTGCCCCCGTCTTATTTTTAACCTGAGCGATGGCATTGGCGATCTGCTCCGCCCA
The DNA here is from genome assembly GCF_001709235.1 of Pseudoalteromonas sp. BMB. Classification (NCBI taxonomy): domain Bacteria; kingdom Pseudomonadati; phylum Pseudomonadota; class Gammaproteobacteria; order Alteromonadales; family Pseudoalteromonadaceae; genus Pseudoalteromonas; species Pseudoalteromonas sp. BMB. Next base: position 16,679 of record NZ_MBQA01000171.1, on the reverse strand, counting down.
GATAAAGCCATCGCCATTTTTATGCGCCAGATTTAAAGCAAAGACTTTGTAATCATCATTGGCAAGCGCTTGCATTAAGCCTTGCGAAGGGCAGTTTTGTCGGCCACAGCCGTAACTACCGGCATCGTTTGGATTTGCCCAAGCCAAATCGGCATCTTGATTGGCACCGTGGATCAGCAACACTGGTGTTTGGCGGCTGTTACTATCCCAACCCGGCGCATGATAAAGCAGAAACTGCGCAGAGCTTGGTTGGCTAGATGCAAAGAAAGTAGCGCGCTGACCAGATTGATCGCCACGGCCGTCGGCGGGAAAGCTTTCATTGCCAATATGCCCTGAGTTATCTCGCCATCTTTCAATCTTTTGCCAGCCATTATTAATACCAGAGGTATAGGTGGCTTCAAGTGTCGCTGAAGCGTGCGCTAAACCACTTGCTGCGAGTGAGATAAAAACGAGCAATCCATAAGTGTGAGTGCGCAACGCTGTGTTTGTGTTTTTCATATTTTTATCCTAGGTCAAGTCATGTTTTAACTGATTGGCGATATTACTGCGCGCGAGCTTGCAGACGTCGAGCACGGCAAAGGAGAAAAACGCATGTATGGTATTTTCAAAGCAAGTTAGGGTATTAAGCACACCCGCTTGCTTTAGTTTTTTGGCGAGCAGTATTCCCTCATCGTAAAGTGGGTCGCAGCCGGCAAGCAACACACTGGTGGCAGGAAGGTGCGTCATGTCTTCAATAAATAATGGCGAGACATTGACGTCCGCCGCGCTTTGCTCGGGTGCTAGATACCAGTCGCAGGTGTCTTTAATTGCCTCTCTGGTTAGCAACAAGTTTCCATCGCCATACTGCATGCGTGACGGATAGGTTTCATGGGGAGAAAAGGAATCAACCACCGGGTAAACTAGGTACAAGTTACTTAGGGTGTTTGGTTGTTGTTGATGTAAGTTATGCGCTGCAACAAGCGCTAAGTTACCACCTGCACTGTCGCCCATCAGGGAAATCTTAGTGGGGTCTAGCTCCAAGCGCTGGTGGTTTTCTTGCAGCCAATCAACTACAGCTATTACTTGTTGCAGGGCGCATGGAAACTTATGCTCGGGCGCAAGGCTGTATTCGACACTGAAAAAAACGACACCGGATTGCTGGCATAAGTCTTTTACCAGTCCGTCATAGCAGTCGACATCTCCTAAAGACCAGCCGCCGCCGTGGACAAACATCACCGCGGGACTGGGGCTTGCCAAAGACTGCGCTGGGCGGTAACAGCGAACGCCCACGTGAATACCATTGTGTTCAATGTGTAGGTCTTGGCTACTTACTTGTGCTTCAATCTCTCCCGCGAGCCCCAAAAACATCGCTCTTGCGCCTTCTCGTGAGGTCTCAATGGAGATTTCGATGTCATGAATGTCGCCAGCTTGAGCCGCGAGGTCGTCTAACAATGCTTGTGTTTGTTTGTCTAATTTCATAATTAAAACTTATATTTAAGGTTGATACCGTACGTTCTAGGCGCGCCGTAATAACCAAGTTGAACCCCAGGTGCTGCGCTAAGATCGAAGCCGTGTTGGCGATAGCGTTTATCGCCTAAGTTTTTGCCGTATAAACTTGCTTCCCAACTGTCGTCCGCGGAGCGGTAGTGTAGTGACATATCAAAGAGGGTGTAGCCTGACTGTGCGAGTACCTCTGAACTGCTCACGGTGAGATAGGTTTTACTGCGATAGGCGGCACTAGCACGTAGTGAAAATTCGCCTTGTGTAAAGGCGCTAAAGAAGTATTCAAAGCCTGCACGGCCATTCCATTTGGGTGAATTAACCAGCTCCCTTTCATCGCTGACTTCTTTACCAAAGTCGCCGATGAGCTCATCATAACCGCCCCCTAAATAGCCCAGATTGAGGTTCAGAGTGAGGTTATCGGAAGCCACGGCTTCGAGCTCCATTTCTGCGCCGTAAATAGTGGCTTTACCTGCATTTTCAAACAGTGATAAAAACGCACCGGTGTCGGGGTCGATAGAAAAGCGGCTGAGCTGAAAGTTTTTGTAGTCATTGAAAAAAGCCGCGGTATTTAAGCGAATATTCTGATTATTCAATAAAGACTTAGAGCCAATTTCATAGCTCCACAAGGTTTCAGGCTCAAAAGGTTGTGCAAATGAGGTGATCCGGCCGTTAAAACCGCCACTTTTAAACCCTTTTCCAGCGCTTAGGTAAACCATACTGTCGTCAGAGATGGTGTAATCGAACACCACTTTTGGGGTAAATTCTTTCCACTCCTTGGATGCGCTGTAGCCTGTAGGGCTATAGCCAATCCCCGTGTCGAATACCGCCTCCATTTCCTCAGCTGTTGTTACACCGGTGCCAAAAAACTCCTCGCCTTTGGACGTGACTTCTTTTTTCTCTATGGTGTAGCGTGCGCCAAGCGTGACGTCGAGCTTTTCAGTCAAAGACCAAGAGAGGTTAGCGTAGAGGGCTGAGCTGGTATTTTCTTGATCGCGTTCTCCTGCGTTAATCACAGGCCAAGGTAGGTAAACCTCTGGCGCCACCATAACGAAAAAGTCCGGTGCTACGGAGCCGCCAAAACTCAGATCGTCCTCATTAAAGTAATAGAGCCCAGATACCAAGGAGAATTTGTCGTCTTTGTATAACCATTGAAATTCTTGGCTTATCTGCTGTTGATCTTCGAAGTTAAAAATACCAAATGATGCATCGGGAGTGGCATCTAAGTCTAAGTGCGTGCGGTATTCCATTTCGCGTCGAGCAGTGATGGATTTAAATACCGAGTGCCCCGTGAGATATTCAAGTGTTAAGCTCGCTCCCGAGGTATCGAGCTCTTCTAAATCGTTGTAGTTAACGTCGACGAGAAATGGGTCTTCCTCAGGCGCATAGTAGCCTTCTTTTATCACCGAATAGATAGGCGTTTCTCGATGTGGAGTGCGTGAGCTTGAGGGGGATGCGTTCGAGCCATCGACGACTAAATAGGCCGAAAAATTCTCACTTGGTTGATAAAGTAAGCTGCCGCGCCATGCTAAGGTATCTTTGTCGTGGTCGTCACTATTGTTATAGTGATTCTCACTAAAACCATCTCGGCTACTTTTGGCAATCGCAAAACGTCCAGAGAGCGTGTCTTCAATCAATGCACCGTTGACGCTAGCTTTTACCGTTCGAGCATTATAATTTCCAAGCGCCACGCTGACATACCCTTCGTTGTCTTGCGAAGGTTTGGCACTACTGAAACGCACCGCGCCACCTATGGTATTGCGACCGTAAAGGGTGCCTTGTGGACCGCGTAATACCTCGATTTGCTCAGGGTCGACAACATCTAAAAAGGCACCTTGAACGCGCCCAAGATATACGTCATCGAGATACACACCAACGCCGGGATCGTTAAACGAGATAGAGTCAATTTGGCCAATTCCGCGAATATAAATGACCGCGTTGGAAGCATCACCTGAGTGCAGGTTGAGGTTCGGAACGTGAGATGCCAAGTCACCGAGATCTTGCACGTTCATCTTCTCAAGCTCTGAGGCGGAGAGGGCGGTCACCGCAAGCGCGACATCTTGTAGATTTTCGGTTTGCCGCGTTGCGGTAACGCTGATCCGCTCAATTTTTTTGCTTTGCTCAGAGCTAAGCGTGGGTTCCGCTTCGGCATAACTATGGCCTGATAATACTGCCGCTATCAGAAGTGATAGTGTATGCCGTGGTATACCTTTGGTTGAACTAACTCTATGTGATTGAGTTGCTGCAATCATGCTGAGTACCCTTTCGTCGTTATTATTATGTTCTTCAGTATAGGAATGAAGAAAATTCAATAGCTAGGACAAAAACAGTCAACTTGATGAGCAAATTAGCTCAGGGTAGAGCAAAGCCGTACTCGACTAGTATTTAGTCAATAAATAGGTTAATTTTATTGCACCTAAAAAAGATACAATCCGAGTTGCATGAAAAATACAATAACATTAACAATTACTTTGCTATTCTCGTTGCTACTAATGCTATCAACGCCGACTTTGGCATCTGAGAGTGAAAATAAGCTGCAGATCCATGTCCATTATCAGCAAGCGTCGGATTCATGGCTGATACAGTACAAATTGCCTAAAGCAGTTGAGCGGGTAAGCTTTGCAAGACAAAGCAACTTCGACCGCACGCAGCACTACCAAATAACTCAACCGGACTTAAAGTGGCAGCAAGAAGATGGAGTACTATCAATCACCGCAGCGAATGGTAAAAAGTTTACATCTTTCTCGCTTGCATTTGATTCATTTTATGGTTTTATCCTAAAAGACTACAGCCAAAATGTGCAATACAGTGATGGCAGCGTTTTGTTTTATACCAATCATCTTAGCCTTAGTGAAAAGTTAACTGCGCAATCTGAGCCTATATTTGATGGGACCCGGTTTTATTTTTATAGCCCTAAGACCGATATTGTTTTCTCGGGCAAGCGATATAAGCATAAGGCAAGCTGGGATTTAGCCGGAGATGGAACTTATATTTACTTTGGCACGATCACACCTATTGAGAATGACAACATGATAGCGGTGGTAGATCCTGCGCTACCTAAGTGGGTGTGGCAAAACACACAAACGTATTTCCCCAAACTATTTGACTATTACGCCAAAAAACTTGATCAACCACTTAACTTCAAGCCAGTGGTATTTTTTAATTATGCACACTTAGCTGACGATTTTGCCAATTATGAAGGGGGAACGTTAGCTGGACTGGTGCAGTTAAGTGTGAATGGTAAACGTTGGCAAAACAAAGACAGTGAGCGTTTTAATCAGCTCTTCCACTTTCTTGCCCATGAATCCGCTCATTTTTGGAATGGTCAAATGTATGCTGTTGAAGACCATGGACATGCTTGGCTTCACGAAGGGGGAGCCGATGCTTTTGCTAACTTTGCGATGCTTGAGTTTGGTTTTATTGACGCTAAACAGTGGTTACAAAAATTTGAAGAGTCAGCCAATCAATGTTTATTGAACAAAGAGCAAACGGCGCTTAACGAATCAGCGAAGTTGCAACGATACAAAAACTATTATTCTTGTGGCGCGGTAATGGCGCTTGCTAGTCATTATCAGGTTCAAGCTACAAACCCCTCGCTGTCACTTTTTGATATCTGGCGACATCTATTCGCACAAAGTAAGGCCTACTCATACAATCAAAGCGATTACTTTAATGTACTAAATGGCTTAATCGGTAATGATAGGCTTGCTAAGGCGCTGGGGCGTTTTAGCGATCAAAGAGTGGAAGATAACCTTAGCGAAATAGAGACTTGGTTTGAAGGCACAGTGCTAAAGGGGGCTGTGTCAACGGATTACCCTAGTTTTTACCATCAACATTGGGGTAAAGAGATTATCATAGAACTAATGCGTACTCATTGCAGCAGGATTAGCCTAAGCTATTACGATGACTATATCAAGACCTACCCGATAGAGAACTGCAAAGTATTTGACCATGACATGGAGATACAGTTTGTAGATGGAGTGGATCTGCTTAAAAATGGGGGATCGGCTTATCAAGCTTTCAAAGCAAAATGTCAGCGCGGTGGCGTTGTTAATTTTGCAGATAGAGCAAAGCAACCTGTTGCCCAAATCCGCTGTTTGGATCAAGTCGGTGCACTTACGCCTTACATAAAATTAACGACCGAATAGTCATACCCGAGGATGTATGGAGGCGATGTCTTTATCAAAAAAGTTGGACGAGCAGCAATGGTGCGATGTGATACGAATTTGAGCTTGTATCATATTTCAACATTATTTATTCAGGACCTCGCAATGGTTAAATTTCATTCAAATTAAACTCTGATTAATCGCCTTTATGACTGCCTGGGTTCTGTCTTTAACTTCAAGTTTTGCGAGTATTTGAGAGACGTGATTGCGAATGGTGCCTTCGGAATTGTGTAGGGTGTTGGCGATGATTTTGTTTGACATGCCGAGAGATAAACAACGCAACACTGCTTGTTCTTTTTCAGTCAATTTTTCTTGTGGCGCTAATTGCTGATCTAAAAGGTAAGTCGTCAAAGCGCTTTGTAGCACTTTTTTCCCTGCAATCACTTGTTGTATGGCGTCAATTAATGCTTCTAGTTCAATATTCTTAAGTACATAGCCCCGTGCACCAAGATTAATAGCCTTTACCAATACATCACAATCTTCAAAGGTAGTGATAATCAAAACTGGAGTGGGTATTGCGTTGGTGCGCAATGCGTTAAGTACACCTAGTCCATCTAAATTAGGCATGCGCATATCCAGTAAGATGATGTCAAATTGTTGTGAAGCGAGTAACTCAAGTGCCTGTATACCGTCTTCAGCTTGCCCTTTTACACAAATGTTTTCGTCAAGATTAAGCAAGTTGGCTAGGCCTAATCTCACCAAGGTTTGGTCTTCCACGAGTAGGCAATTGATCATGTAATATTCTCGGATAAAAGGTTAAGTTCGGGTACTGGTATGGTTATCGAGCTGATGAGCTTTTGATTTTCAATTTTTTGTGCGAATGAACCGTTAAGCAGTGCTAGTCGCTCATGTAACCCGGATAAGCCATTGCCTTGTTTTGGCAAACTAGACTCGCTTTGGTTGTGAAAGGCGCTAGCTTTTAGATTATGGGTTGCCGTGTCAATTGCGACCTCAAAATTGATATGATTTGCTTTGGTATGTTTGAGCGTATTGCTTACCATTTCTTGACAAAAACGGATCACGCAGAGTGAATGTTCTTGTGAAATTTGTTCTGAACCACGGTCTAGCTTTAAGGTATAACGCAAATTGGGGGTAGCCGTGAAAATAGCTTCGAGTGCTTGTTTCAAGAGTGTTTTATTGTGGCGCTGAGTGGATACAATACTTCTTACTTCCTCAAGCAAAGTTTGGCTTAGTTGATGGCAACTTGCTAGGGTTGGCTCCATTTCTTCGCTTGCTGTTCTTTTTGCGAAATCTAGATTAATACTCAGTGCTGTGAGTTTATGGCCTAGTGAATCATGCAATTCTCGGGAAATATTGAGTCTTTCTTGCGCTGCTGACATGGCTCCCATCATGTGTTGCGTGGCTTTAAGCTCTTTGTAATTTTGCCGAGATTGGTAGTGCATATTAAGGCTCTCAACTATGCGTCTGCTGACAAACCAGTTCATTGCACAAAAAAATAACCAAACAGCAAAGGTGATCCAAGGTACGACTCCTTCCCACCTTGCATAGTGTGTAAATCCGTATATCAGCATCGCAAGTAGCACGGCAGACAGAACTTTAGGGAATGAAAAGTGCGGACTAAAAATTGCGGAAAACATGACCAAGTGGATAAAAACTAATGAAGTCGTTGAAAGTTGCATAAGTAGAGCGATCAATACTAGGTAGGTACAGGCCGCCGCATGGACTCGCTTATTTGGGTTGTTAATGATAAAAAACAGCAATGTCAAAATGGCACCGCTAATGATTAGCTGGCCGACTAATGCGAGCTGAGAATCTCGGTAGTACATACACGCAAGTGTGACACCTAACCAAGAGGCAAGTGTTGAAAAACGCCAGTCTGTCGTATGGCGAATAGGTGAGTCCATCATTATCTGTGCAAAATTTTTATTTTCGATTATTACAGAATCGCTATAGTGAGAACAGTGATAATTGTCATAGTCAAAATAGGAGATTTATCACTGGTGGCTCGACACCATTTTACTAAGATAGAGATGGGTATCGGTAATTCATATGAGGCTTATTTATGACAGATATGGCAACGATTTCTTCAATGGCCACTGTTCATTGTGGCGTCGCTCGTGCTGATGGGAGATTATGGGCAACGGCAGGTACACTGCATTTTACTCCTTTCAATACCTTGCTGGGGCTAGGTCCATATCAAATCGATATCGCCGATGTGATTAAGGTTGAACCGTGTCTTGGCAAAGGTGCAGGACTGCTTCCTATCACAGCTCAAGCGATCCAAATTACATTAAAGAGTAATCAAACGTTCCAATTTATTTTATCAGAGCCTGAATTATGGGTAAGGTGGTTTAATTCTATTGACTGTTGATTAAATCGAAAGGAATAAAACTCCGAAATTTATAGATGGTTCGCTTTAAGTTGTTGTAAATTTCATGTTCTAGTTTTTATTTTCTTGGTTGGTTTCATTTGGTAACTAGTTCAAAAAAAGGGATTGTTCAGTTTGATAATTAACCAATAATTAATTTGGCAGGTAGAAATAAAGCTGATAACCTATCGCCCGTCTTAAAATAATCTCACTTAAACACAAGGATTATAGTGTTATGAATGCTCAAAGATTGGAGCGCATATTAAGTGCGTTTTTACCTTCTTTTATTGCCAAGCAACTGGCTAAATCACCAAAGCTTTTGTTGTTTGTTGTTCTATTTATCACCTTGCTCGTCATTTTTATTATTAAAGTCGCTTCTTTTGCTATTTACTCTTTGGTCGTTGGAGCTGTGTTATTCGGCTGTTGGATGGCGTGGAGTGGCACTAAACGCATAATGTCGAAGCGCAAGAAACGAGTGTATTAAGTTAAGTCAAGATACTCTGGGCTTGATAATTATTACGTAATTAATCTGAAATATATTTTGTCGGTTTGTCTGCCGTATTAGATATTACATAAATTGAAAATCTCAATCTATTTAAGGAAAAATAACCATGAGTCTATTAAATAAATTCAAAACTCAAGCGCAATCTATTGGTAGTAGTATTGGCGAATCTACCAGTAAACTAAGCGGTGATATTGTGTCTTCAACAAAAGACAATGCAAAGCTTGCTGGTTTGAAATCAGATATCGCGTCAATCGATGGTCAACTTAATATTGCATACCAAGATATTGGCCGTAAATACATTGAAAACCTAATCAAAAACGATGGTGCAAACCTTGAGGCTGTATTGCAAGACACTATCGAGCGTATCGACCCGTTAATTAAGCGTAAAGACGATCTGGAAGCGGAAGTTATCGCTATTGAGAAGCAACTAAAAGATCAGATTGTTATTCAGGAAAAAGCGGTTTTCCAAAAAGAGTTTGATGGTGAAAAAGAGAAGCTAGAAAAAGCGCTAAAGCTTGATGTCATCTCACAAGACGAGTTTGATACTAAGCTGGCTAAAGCGCGTTTGAAACTAGACAATTTCGATGAAATTCGTAAAACCAAAAAGCAGCACGAAATGGGTCTAATCAATAAAGAAGAATTAAAAGAAAAGCTAACGGCATTAGGTGCGTAATTTAGCTATCAAAAGCTTAATTGCCCCGGATTCGCCAGCGCTAATAATTTAACCGTTATATGCGCTGGCCAAATTATCCCCTAGCGAAAAGCCGCAATATCTCACATCTCGTGTACATCATTTCTAACCAATGGATTACTCAATTCGAAGACTTTTTATTGCAAGGCTTGCTTCACCACCTTCCACATCCGTTAAATCTGGTACGAAGTAAAGTGCTGAAATATGCTTGAGTATGACCCCTTTGTCTTTTGACCAAGCTGGTGTCCAATTGGGTCTGGCAAAATCATTCAGAGCTACGTTGATTGTTTGCCAAGTGTTTGATGCTGGTAATTTAGTTTGGTAGTGAGCATAGCTTTTATCACCTGAACCGCCATACTCCTGTTGCGATAACTTAACGATTAAAGCGTTATCACTTTTATACGTCAGTGCGATGTTGAATTGAGAGGGGAGCTGTTTTGTGGGCAAGTCGTAAATAAGTTCTACCCAAGAGTTGTTTTGTTTGTCGACTCGAGGTACGCGTTTAAACTGAATTGCAACTTGCTCTTCATTAACAAGCGGGCCGTTCAGAATTGCTTGGCTGCCATGCGGATCGGTCGCAAAACGCCATTGTTTTGGCTTTAAGTTTGGCTGAGTATAGCTACAGCCAGAAACCGCAACAACGAGTAAAAGTGATAAAAAACGCATAGAAAAAGCCTTAGAACAACGTCCCTAAAATATAATTTTTTAGTGTATTTACAAGGAGGTAATATGGCAACGGGGCTCATGTGCATTTTTGGCCAATGTTAGAACATTTCAAGTCATCATACTTCTATGCGGCTTGCTAAAGTTATGGCTCCCATGATGAGAGATTGATTTATTGGTGTGGTTGATCTCATACTGTTTCTAATACAGGTGAGCTAGGGCCTAGCAAACAAATAAGGAGTCGTATGGAAACGGAGTTTATCTCTTTTATATTTTATCTTTTTGTATTTATTGGCGCTGTTTTTGCCCTACAAGATAGACAAAGGCTTAAGCAACTCGTTAAAAAAGTACATCAGTTACAAAATACGATAGAGCAGCAAAGTCGCCGGATCTCGACGCTTGAAGGTCGTGAATTCTCAGATCAAGCACGTTCAGAGCAAACACATTCAGAGAATAAGCTTTCTGAGTGTGAACAAAAGAATGGCGAAACAGCTGACACCACATCATTAACAGCACGGACTGCATTGGGCGAATCCACGGCAACAGCCAATCATACACAACCTCAGCAGCCTGAAAGCACGGTCACTATCGCAAGAGCTAAGCCTAGTAAGAGTAAACCTGCCTTTGAATTTGACTTTACTTTAGATTCCTTATTAAAAGGAAATGGACTTTTTTGGATAGGTGCCGTAGTACTAGCTCTTGGCGGCGTTTTTCTAGCTAAGTACTCTATTGAAGCCGGACTTCTTCCCCCAAGTGTGCGAGTGATACTGGGGGCCCTTTTTGGAATCAGTTTGGTTACTGCCGCTGAAGTCGTAAATCGCTACAAAGAAAAGCTAAAAATTAATACTCCATACATTTCTGCAGCGCTTGCCAGTGGTGGCGTGATCACTTGCTTTGCCATGACATTGGTTGCTTTTGATTTCTATCATTTTATACCGGCTAATATGGCCTTTGTTTTACTCGCTATTATTTCCTTGGTTGCGACCTCTTTGGCACTGAGATTTGGCCCTGTGCTCGCAGGTATTGGCATCGTTGGTGCGTATGTCGTGCCTGCTTTGGTATCGACGGGTTCTAATAATATCGGTGCGTTACTGCTGTATATCAGCTTTGTTTCACTCTCTGCGATATGGGTTGCGGATTATGTGAAGCAAAAATGGTTGTGGTGGCAAAGCTTTGTTGGGCATTTCTTATGGTTTTGCACCGCGGTTGCGGTTGGTGGAAGCGGTGACTTTTGGGTGCTGCTGATTTTTGCGCTTATCTCTATGTACTTATATGTGTTGGTAGACGTACTGGGCTGGCGCCTGACGAATTCAATGATAAGTCCGTTGCCGGTCAAAGCTCTATTAATGCCAAGAAAAGAACAGTTGGGAATTTTACTCCCACTGTTACTTATCGCATGTGCGCTAATAATAAAAACCCATATCGATACGCTTATTTGGGCTAATGTCTTATTTGCTAGCGTGGTTTTGTGCGTGGCTTGTAGACATAGTGCATTGGATAGTTGGCCATTTTATTTACTATTGTTTGTACTTCTCTCATTCTACTTGATGCCCAAAGTGGGCACTTACGACGACGTCCTTTTTCCTTTCACCGGTAAGTACTTGTTTATCCAAGTAGCAGTGGTCATCACGATGTTATTTAGCATGATGATGATTAAGCGATATCCATCAAGACTCGCTTATTTGATGCTGTTGAACGTGGCACCACTTGCGCTTTACGGTGTAAGCTACGCTATTTCTCCGAGAGTCACAGAAGCAATTTTATATCCTGTATGGGCGATTGAAATGCTGGCCATCGGGCTCTTCGCTTCGTATTGTGCGATGAAAACGGATACTAATATTCAGCAGGTCACTTACCTTATTTTGGCGAATGCCATGCTGAGTTTGTGTTTTACGATGTTACTCTCGGCAAGCTCGTTGACTTTAGCGATTGCGGCACAAGTAGCGTCTATGAGTTATTTGAGCTGGAAGTACAAGGTGCGTTTACCTGATTGGCTGTATAAGGCTGCACTTATTGCCGTTGTTACCCGTCTTACTTTTGCGCCTTGGCTTGCAGATTACAAGCACGAAACGATTTTAACCATACATTGGACACTTGTTGTCTATCCGCTGGTGCTGGGCATTATTTGGTTTGCTACCAAATACAACCCTTCAAAGACCCTGAACACTTGGTTTATGGGTGTCGCAATGCATATTGTGGCGCTTCTGGTCACGACCGAAACAAGCTATCTCTTGATTGGTGACTACCCTGATTTTACTAATCTCGGTTTCCAAGAATCCGTGTTGCTTGCTTTGAATTGGCTGGTGCTTGGCGCTGTATATCTGTGGCGAGGGCAGCTCAGCGACAAGGGCAACAGACTTTATCCGCTTGCCGCGAGCTTGCTGTTACTTGGAAGCGCGTTGCTCCACGCCGATATTTCGTTTGCCAATAATCCGTTTTTTGACAGGCAATATATTGGAGACGGTGTGTTTAATTGGCTACTTTTGCAGTGGTTGGCACCAGCATGCGTATTCGCTGTCATGCTCCAGTTTAAGTTAATACCACCGCAATTTAAGCGTTTGGTATACGGACTGATAGCCGTACTAGGGGGCTTGTTTATCAACGGTGAAATTCGGGCGTTATTTCATGAGGGTTTCCTCGTGCTGTCGATGCCGATGGAGCAATCCGAGTTATATACCTATTCCATTGTTTGGCTATTGATTTCAACCGTATTGATTTTTGTTGCCAAGCGGATAGAGCATAAGGTGTTGATTAACGCCGGTTTTGCAGGGCTAGCCATTGTTATTTTAAAAGCCTTTGTGGTCGATATGGCAAACCTTGAAGGCTTGCTGCGCGCCTTGTCTTTTATCGGTTTAGGCTTATGTCTGGTGGGAATTGGTTGGCTGTTTCAAAAAATGCAGGATCAGCCCAGAGAGGTAACACCAACGGCGGACTGACCCCACATTTTTACAAGCAGTAACCACCGTCAACAGTGATGTGCGCGCCGTGCATTGCTGTTGACCCTTCGCCAGTTAAAAAGTCTAAGCTTGCTAGCATTTCTGTGGCTTGTAACATGCGTCCTAATGGAATCGACGCCAACCCTGCATTGAGCTCGGCTATTTGTTGCTCGCTCATTCCTGCTTTATTTTGGATTTCAGTATGAGTCACCCCAGGACGCAGGTGGTTAATACGTACTCCACGATCACTCCATTCTAAATTGAGCGTCGCTGCAAGCGCCTCAAATGCGGCTTTGCTAGCGGCATAACTTGCCGCTCCTGCAAAAGCACGCTGTACCGCGATACTTGATACATAAACAACACTACAAGGATTATTCATTACTGGTAACAAGTGTTGTAATAGCATTGCAGGGCCTGTGAAGTTAATAAGCATGGTCGTATTTAAATCGCTTAGCTCATTGTCAGCAAAAGGTTTTGGATAGAATACACCCGCATTTAAAATCACCGCGTCAAGCTTAATATCTTGTGCTTGTAGCGCCTTAGGTAAGCTTTCAAAGTGGGCTGGAACGCTGCTATCACAGAGCAGCCCTAGCACTTGCGAGGGATGGCTTGCGCATGCTAGCAGTTGGTTTTCGACCGTTGCAATTTTGTCTTCGTTTCTTCCCGTAAAAATGACTTTCCAGCCTTGGGTGAGGTAATGCTTGGCAGCTGCAAGTCCAATTCCAGCAGTTGCGCCAGTGATCAATATGGTTGGTAGTGACATGGTAAATCCTTATGCGTTATACGATGGTGTAAATGACATTGTAGTGATTGCAATTCGTGCTGATAAGATGATAAAAAACGAATTGATAAGTTCTCTTAGAGAAACAATGAAATGGAATTACACAAGCAATTAGAAAATTTGTATTTATTTAGGCTAGTGGCCTCTATAGGTAGTTTTCAGGGCGCTGCCGATAAAGTGCAGTTACCACGCTCGTCGGTCAGTAAGCGCATATCGCAGCTAGAGCAGCAGCTCAATGTGCGTTTATTAGAGCGCAGTACGCGTAAATTAGCACTGACCCAAAGCGGCAGCCAATTACTCAAAAGTACCGAAAAGTTACAGGAAGTATTAAGTCAGACTGAGCAGTTAAGCGAGCAGCAACGTTTAACACCAAGCGGTAAAGTAAAGATCAGCTGCTCGACCTTAATGGCTGAGCGCTATTTGCTGGCTAAACTACATGATATTTCTAAACAGTTTCCTGATATACGCTTCGAGCTGAACCTGACGGACGATATTGTCGATTTAATCGATAATCAGATAGATATTGCTATTCGAATAGGGCATTTACCTGATTCTTCATTACTTGCTAAGAAAATCGGTGAAAAATCTTTTGCTTGGTTTGCCAGTCCGGAGTATTTGGCTGTAGCCGGCACGCCTGACTCTCCCGATGCTTTATTGAGTCATCGTTGCTTGGTATTTAAAAATAAAGGCACCACCATGGACAAATGGCCATTTGTCCATCAAAACGGTCAGGTGTTCAACATCAAGCCTCATGCCGTAGCGTATTGTGATGATGCGCGTGCAATGGTGCAACTTGCGGTGCTGGGGCAGGGGGTTGTGATGGGAGACCCTTACTACGTTCAACAGGAATTAAACCAAGGTCAGTTGGTACCTATTTTAACTCAATACGCACATCCTGACCGCCAACCAATTCATTTAGTGTGTTTAGGTAAACAAGGCCGCAGTAAAGCCGTACAGTGTGTATGGGAAGCATTAAGCCATAGTTTGAATAGGATGTAATTGTGGCGTCAGGTTCAATCACTTCAACATAACTGGTATTCTACGCTGCATACTGAGTAAGTGAGAGTAAAGAGATGATCAACGATAAAGATATCATTGAAACCTTGGACGAGCTGGAAGCTTTTTTGTTGCTAATTGATAACGGTGGCTTAGGGTTACAAAACGTGGCTGGTGTGGCGCTGGCAACGAACAACAGCGATGGCAGACCATTTATTGCGATTTTGGATGATAAGCACCAATTGTTGTTGGGTCGTTGGGTATCTCAAGACGTGTATGAAAACGGCAAAGACATGGTTCGTTACGGACCAAAGAAAGCACATTAATATCTTTTGAGTAGCCGCATCACTGGATTTGGAATTGGAGTGCAGGATAAACCTGCTTCCAATCCGTTTTGTCGGTGGTTATATGAAACTGCATCTGTGCTTAAGCGTTGTTTTCAATATACACGGAATCGCTTGCCATAAGCTCTATGGCGACGATTTCAGAGCGGTTCATGGTGAGCTTATATCTTTCTAACTGGATTCCCTGAGAAGATTTAAACCGCATTACCAAGTTGATTTGATAGCGACGTTCAACTGACTTTTTAGAGACCTTTTTCCCTTCAAGGCTATAAAGCTTTCCTGCGCCTTTTTTTAGATAGCGTACAAACGAACTCATGTTAAAGGTGATACGTTGTTGTACTTCTTCGTAACCGGGTAAAAACTCATCAATATGCACTTGGTTTTTACAGCAAAAATGCAGTAGATGCGCAGCTTGTTTATTTTGCTGTCGACGCTTCTTTAGCAGCTTATCAACGTCTTCTGGTAGGTCTTTTTTGCGAATATGTTCCAGCCATATCGTTTGCGTACAAACGATGGCGTCCGTCACTGAGTTTTTAAACTTGTTGCGCCACTTTGGTCGGCCGCGTTGAATATGACGCCACGCCCACTGGGTTAAATCTTCTTTGAATGTTTCTCTAAGGCCATAAATTACCCCAAGCAAAGCGATAAGGGCGACGGTGACTTCTTGAAAGTTAGAGCGGGCGTTGAGCACAATAAACATCACGAAGGCCATGATAATACCAGTAACCACACCGCGAACTAAACGCTTTAGATTGGTACTTAAGTCAATGGTTTGTTTGTTAAAAACAACGCCATATTCAATGAGCCTTTCAAGCAATTTCATTTTATTGGTAATGCGATTTGGGTCATCCAACGTGACTTGTGAGTTGTAGCTCTGCTCCTCGCGGTATTGGCTTTCTCGTTGACAGAAACTAACAATACAGCTTCGCTCATGACTAAAGTCGCTTGACTTAGGCCCGCTGGAGAGGAGTTTCAAAAACGCTTGCTCAGTATGCCAGCTGAGATAGTTATCTGCGTTTTGATAATAAGGCTTAAGCTTATTATCTGGTGGCGTGTAACGCCTGAGCTTCTTCAATAGGCGTTCGGTTTCTTCCACCAATAATTGTGCGGCTGGATAAAACTCATCGGCCTCTTTTAGCTTCAATGTCTGCTTTACATCGGCATCTAGTGCAATGCGGATCTGGTAGCAAAATAGGTTTAGATTAACGCGATAATCCGTTTTTTGACCTTTGCTTTGGCTGATAAAGCGGCTACGTACCAAGGGGAGATGAAGCTGCTCCGAGTAATATGCACTGTGGCTTTTTATATTGGCATTAAAGTAGTCTACTTCGTTCAACGTGTTGGTATTAATCCCCATATCGGTTGGGATTGAAAAATACAGGTCGAGTTGGTTTGTCTCTTTGGGAAGGAGTTGATAGTTGATTTTAAAAGATAAGCTTTCGTCTTGACTTAGTTTGGCTCTGCTCACTCGGGTATGGTGCCTCCTTGAATTAACACTTTGTAATTATAACACATTAACCTGAACAAAACCGGAATAGGCCTTATAACTACTTGTTGTATCTGTTTTTATTAATTGTTTTTTGTTGTCATCTATACCACTTTTTAGCCAATAAAAAGCATAATTAACCTGAGGTTTGGATAAGGAATGTTCCAACTCATTGTTGCTAAAGCACAACTTAGTTTTCTCCTTGTCTAGCCAGAGAGTTTTAGGGAAAACACCGCTTCCGCGTCCTGCTCTCGCTAAGGTACCTACATCCTGTAGGCAAGGCGAATTTACGCACCAATAGCT